>JBGSMY010000253.1:0-6642 GCA_041739975.1 Pirellulaceae bacterium | reverse complement strand
CGATAGCCCCTCAGACTGCCATCGCGAAACAGCTCAAGTCTTTAGTGGGTTTAGCCGTGGTGCTTAAAACAAAAACGTCGGGAGAAATTGTTGACGTGGAGATCGATGAAGCCAGTGCGGAAAAAATCCGCCAAGCGCCTAGCGCTACCGTGGTTCGCGAGATGATGACCAAAGAAGGCTTGGAGCGGTGGTTTCGACAAGCCACATTCATATTGCCCGAAGAGGAAATCTCGCGCGGCCATCTCTGGAAAACCACTATATCCTTAGACGGTGTATTGGGCGGCCGAACTCTCGAACAACGTTACGTGTGGCAAGGCCCGGAAACAATTGATAATCGAACTGTAGAGCGATTTGTGGTGCAATCAGAACTTGGTGCCGCGCCGGAGCTTTCCGCCGCAGATACTGCTCGCCGCGCGGCCGGCGATCCACAAACACCGCCCGAAGTTAAATCGTTTTCGGAAACGGGCACTTTTGATTTTGACCCTCAACTAAAAATCTTTGTAGAGGGCACTACCGAAACCCAATTGGCGACATTGGGAAGATTCCGAGAATTAGAAATCGATACACAATTTAAGAAGTCAACCCGAATGCGAGTGAATCGCATAATGGCGGGAAATAAATGACCGCGATCATTGAATCGGAATGGTATTTAGCTGGCAGGGACGACGATATTCCCGATGGGGAAGGGCGGGCGTACGAAATTGGCGGGCGAACGGTAGCCGTGTTTCGAACGCAGGACCAATTCTATGCGATCGACGACCAATGTCCTCACATGGGGGCGTCATTGGCGGCCGGTTACCTGGAGAACTGCACAGTCGCTTGCCCCTGGCATGCTTGGCGGTTTGATATTCGCAACGGCACTTGGTGCGATAATCCACGAATCAAAATCGACTCGTTTCCAGTCCGAGTACAAGAACACGAAATTTGGGTTCAAATACCGCTGAGAATTGATCCTGTGAATACAACCAGTCAACCCGACGAAAAAATTGAACAATCAACTTCAATGGTCGAGCAAAGCGACACGACGTTGGCGACGGCCGGTGGCAGTGTCAACATTCGTGATTTTCAGCAACTGATCCGGAAAATGTACTTTGAAAAAGATCGTGCGCGTGGCGTCGAAGGGACGTTTATGTGGCTGATGGAAGAAGTCGGCGAACTGTCAAGTGCCTTGCGAGAACGCGATCGAGAAAATCAGATCGAGGAGTTTGCCGATGTACTGGCATGGTTAGCCACAATCGCCAATGTCTGCGATATCGATCTATCCGAAGCAATCCAGCGAAAATATGGTACAGGTTGTCCGGGATGCCGAAAATTCGCATGTTCCTGTCCCGATTCTGAAAAGCCGTAACTTCCCATGCACCGATTTCGACTATTTGCTTTGCTCTTGGTTTTGCTCCAATTTTCAATTGGCGGTTATGGAATTGCCGTTCCCGGCAATTGCCATGCTTACCAATCCAATTTGGACACGACTGGTTCCGCGAACTTGCTTGCAGTCACTCAGTCGCCTGAAGTCCCCGAACTATCCCGTGTCATATTGGGATTCCAAGGCGAGTTTCGATTGGGTGAATGGGCACCCATTGTTGTCGAATTAACGCCAGAGTTGGCAAGCAAGGATTTAACCCATCTGCGGATTTGGGGGCGAGATGGCGACGACCGACCCGTTTGCGACGAGGTTTTCGCCCAACGCGACACCGCGTCGCCAACGAAGCTGTTCGGTCGATTTCGATTGGGGCGCTCGCAAGGTGAACTGGTCGTTGAAGTCCTCGATGATCAACGGCAACCCGTCGCCCGCAAAATTGTCCCATTGGTTTCGGGCACCACGGAGTTAACAAAGATCTGGAGTCCAACCAGTAAATTAATCGGTTTGATCGGAATCAGTTCCGAGGCCCGTGAGAAATTACCAACCCGGCCAAAGGATTTGGGAGAAGGCGACTCGATTGCCTACATTTTTTTGGACGACCCATTGCAGTTATCGCGAGATCCATTGGCTTATCGAAATTTGGACTCGTTGTTAATTTCAGCGACCGACCTGGCGCGATGGCAAGATGTTTCGCCACTAGCCGTTGACGCATGGCGACAATGGTTGGCAAGTGGCGGAAAAGTTTGTCTGTGGGGTGGCACGGATGGCTTACCCTTACTTCAAACGGATGGATTATTATCTGCCTTATGTCCCGGGCAAGTAATCGGTGTCGGCGAATTGAGTAGTAGTGCCAAACTCGAGTTTTTCGTAAATGCCAAAGCGCCTTTGTTAAATGCAACTACACCGAAGGTGCCAATTGTAAAGATCCAGCCGCACCAAGCAGCTGTGATTTTGCAACAAGATGACTTGCCATTGATGATGCGGAAGCCATTTCAGTTTGGTATTTTGACATTCTTGACTCTGCCACTAGACCGCTCGCCACTGATTGATTGGCCCGGTAGTTCAACGCTCATTGAACAATTGGCGCTCGGCGTAAAATGGGGAGATGAACGATCGGTCGGCGAGGTTGCGAAAGGTCAGGTATCTCACGTAGGATATCGCGATTTAATCGGCCAATTGCGATCGCCGTTAGAGCAGTTTTCGCGTGTCGGCTTTGTAAATTTCACGACTGTGGCGATTTTGGTAACGTTGTTTGTTGTCTTGGTTGGACCGGTCGACTATTGGCTGATGCGACGTTGGCTCAAGCGACCTCATTGGACTTGGGTAAGTTTTCCGTTTTGGGCCATTTTGTTCTCGGCCCTGGCTTGGTGGATTTCAATCCAAGCTAAACCTAGTGATTTCCAAATCAATCAGTTAGAAATAATCAATATCGATGGTAACACTGGATCAACGGAAGGTATCGTCTGGAGCTCCGTTTATTCGCCGAAGTCATCGCAACAATCGATTGCCGCGGAAATTTCTGGTGAATTGGCGGACAAACGCAATTGGGTATCCACGACTTGGTTGGGCCAGCCCGGAGCTGGATTTGGTGCAATGCAAAGCCCGCCAACGATTCGCGCGACCGGAAAGACCTATCGAGTCGTAGCGGAAGGGACTGAAAACTTATTGTCAAACCGGATCGAAGGTTTTCCATTTCCAGTTATTTCGGCAGTGGCTTTTCAGACTTCATGGTCGGGTCAAGCGAATCAGCCAGTCCGGAGTCGTCTGAAATCCGGTCAAATCTTAACCGGAACCATTACCAATCCTTTTGGGCAACGAATTCTCAATTGCCGTCTTTTGTTTGAAACCGGGGCGTATGTTTTTGATAAGCCAATCGAAGCCGGTGAAACGGTCGATGTTGTCGAAGCCAAACGACGTTTGGGAAAAAGCCTGATAACTCGAAGAATTCGCAAATCAGCAGATCAAGCTCAAAATGACCCGTGGGATCCCACTGATACGGATATGCGACGAATTGCCGAAATGTTGATGTTGCACGATTTGGCCGGTGGCCAGGGTTATACGAATTTGACTCATCGTTATCTGCCTCAAGTCGATACGAGTGGCGCGTTTGATTTGGGGCTAGGGCAAGCGATATTGGTTGGTGAGTTGGAACAGCCGACCACGGTTCTCAATATAGACGGCCACCCGATGCGCGATCGATATGATCGACATCTAACATTCGTGCGACTGTTTTTGCCAGTGGAATTACCTAATCGTGGGACGCAGTGATAGGCCGGATCTCTGAGTCCCCAGTAGTTCCAACCAGTATGCATTGGTTGGTAAAACCGAAATTCATGTCGTCAATAACTAGGTTACATTTTTAGGAATTCAGTCGAACCAACGATTGCGAAAGAAAGGAACCTCCATGGCGAACGTGATTCGCACTGAGAATTTAACCAAAAAATATGGCAGTATGTTTGCCATCAAAAACATTAATCTATCGCTTGATACCGGAGATGTTTTTGGCTTTATCGGCCCCAATGGCGCGGGTAAGACGACCACCATGCGGATCATTGCCACGTTGCTCGAACCGTCCCACGGAGAGGCTTATGTTTGTGGCAATTCAATTTACAACAATCCAGCCGAGATCCGTAAGTTAGTTGGTTATATGCCGGACTTTTTCGGGGTATATGACGACATGAAGGTCATTGAGTATTTGGAGTTTTTTGCGGCGGCATACCGCATCAAAGGTGAGGCGCGGCGACGACGTTGCGATGAATTGTTGGACGTTGTCGATCTTGATTTCAAACGCGACGCTTATGCCAATACTCTTTCTCGCGGACAAACTCAACGTTTGGGTCTGGCACGCGTCTTGCTTCATGACCCTCAAGTCCTTTTACTTGATGAACCGCTAAGTGGGCTCGATCCGCGAGCGAGAATTGAAATGCGGAACGTCATGAGGCGGTTAGCGCAAACGGGGAAAACGATTATTGTTTCAAGTCACATTTTACCTGAGCTGGCTGATATTTGTAACAAAGTGGGCATTATCGATCGCGGCGTGATGATGATCTCAGCTACGGTGGCTGACGTGATGAAGCAAGTCCGCGATCGTACAGTATTGCATATCGGTGTGAAACAAGACCTCAATCGATTTCAATCGATATTGGCTGAGCAAACGATTGTCGACTCCGTATTACTTGGCGATGGCCATCTGATTGTGACACTCAAAGAGGATGTTCTGGATTATTCCGGGTTGCCCACGGCTCTGATACAACAAGGCGCACAATTGACTATGTTTCGCGAGGAGGAAATCAATCTCGAATCGGCCTTTATGGCACTAACCAAAGGCGTCGGCGCGAAAATTTGACGCCGGCTTGCAAACACATGGTGTATGATAGGTATGTTTCCAGCCACGTATCGCCAAATACAGGCCTACAATTGTCGACCGGAGCCTGAGCGAACCGAATTGGTTCGCGTATAGTTATCGCGAAGGAGGGCCATAACGTGTTCTCATTGATTAAAAGTTACCGAAGGCCAGTTGGCTCAGTTCTGCAAATTGGCTTTGCGTTAGCCTGGATTAGCATTGCTTGCCAAGCCGTGGCGGCCCAAGATGTTGATTTCATTCGAGATATTAGGCCGATCCTGGAGACACACTGCAGTGATTGCCACGGTGCTGACTTGTCCGAAAGTGGATTTCGAGTGGACCTGCGCCGCACTATGATGAGCGGTGGCGACCTGTACCCTCAGTTGATCGTGGCGGGAGAGCCGGTGGCAAGCCCGCTGTTGAAAATTCTACGCGGAACAGATCCAGACCTGCGGATGCCGCCGGAAGAGCCCTACTTGTCGTCAAACGAAATGAGCCTATTGGAAAATTGGATTCGACAAGGAGCCCAATGGCCAGACTCCGCGGCCGGCGAGGATTTCATACAAGAAAACTTATGGTCGTTGCTACCGGTTCAACGTCTGGAGCCACCTTCGCTTAATTTAAATTTGTCTTCAGTGGTAGTCCCAAATTCCAATCACCCTGTCGATTTGTGGATTGACAAACTACTTCAAACCAAAGGCTTGACTCGTTCACCGCTTGCCGAACGACGTACCTTGGCACGACGGCTATATTTGACATTGACTGGCTTGCCGCCGACGTGGAAGCAACTTGAAGAATATTTACAGGATGAACAACCGGATGCTTACGAGCGGTTGGTAGATCAATTGTTGGCGTCGCCCCAATTAGGTGTGCACTGGGCCCAGCAATGGTTGGATGTTGTACGGTTTGCCGAAAGTGATGGTTTCGAAACGAACCATGAACGCCCTAATGCTTACCACTACCGAGACTGGGTGATAGAGTCTTTGAATCGCGATATGCCGTATGATGAATTCGTTCGGTACCAAATTGCTGGCGATCAATTTGGCCAAGATATGGCGACAGGTTTTTTGGTGGGAGGGACCTACGATATCGTCAAAGGTCAAGATGATGATTTGTCCAAGACACAGCGCGAAAATGAGTTGGCCGATATGGTCAATACCACGTCTACGGCTTTCCTGGGACTGACCGTTGGTTGTGCACGATGCCACAATCACAAATTTGATCCCATCTCGCAACTCGATTATTATGCCATGCAATCGGTATTTGCCGGTGTCCAACACGGCGAGCGAGCGATTGAACGGCCACTTTCGCTGACACAACAGCAGCGTCTAAAGTTGTTGGAAAAAAATATCGCGGATGCTGAGCAGCGATTCTTTGGGCAAGCGCGACCCTCCGTCAGTCATCAACTCAATAGCGAATCATTTCAAGCGGTTACTGCAAAATTCCTGCGGTTTTACATTGGGCAAACGAATTCTGCCGAACCGTGTATTGATGAATTGGAAATTTTTGGCCCGCGCGATCCCCAGCATAATTTGGCTCTGGCCGACCATGGCACGCGCGTTCAATCGTCGGGTAATTATCAGGGAGACCCCAAACACCAGTTAGCACATATCAATGATGGACTATATGGAAACGACCACAGTTGGATTGGCAGCACAGCCACTGATGCATGGGTGCAAATGGAGTTTTTGCAACCACAGGAGTTCAACAGAATCCTTTGGAGTCGCGATCGCCGCGAACGGCCGCCCGCTTTCGCCGACCGTTTGCCAATTGTTTACCGCGTCGAAGTATCCCTGGATAGTCAAAACTGGCAAACGATCGCATCGTCTACGGATCGTCGCGATGGCCTAGAGCTGTATTGGCAACAGGAGGCGAGCAAACTCATTGACCCACCCAGCCCAGAAGTCTTGGCATGGCGAGAATATCAGGCGATGAAAGC
>JBGSMY010000233.1:0-27440 GCA_041739975.1 Pirellulaceae bacterium | reverse complement strand
GTTTTGGAGCATAGGTTTGCCACCAAATTTGAGGCCAGTGAAACATGGTGTCTTGACCCCGCGCTGCCCGCGAGTGGTTGGCGAAATGAACACATTCCGCGCCGTGAACCGCAAACAATTTCATTAAATCACCAGCCACATCGGTATTGCCGCCCCGTTCCTGCCAACTTAATTTTGTAGCTTCGACGGCTCGATCGTGAGCCAATGTCTTGGGTGCGGTCGTCAACGATTCGTAGTGAAAATAATCGTGAATAACAACTCGACCGCCGGGTCGAACGGCCCGGCAAATGCCGGCAATTACGGCTGCCGGGTCTTTGACAAAACAGAGAACCCAGCGGGCATAAGCCAAATCAAATTGCTCCTCCGCCGACAATACTTCTTCAAGTTGTTGCACGTCACCTTGACGCCCCTCGAGCTGTGACAGACCACGTGCTGCGGATTGTTGATTAAGGTAATCGATAAAGGATTGGGACTCGTCAACGCCCACGACTTGACCTCGGCGCGTAACCAGCTGTGCCAAATCAAAAGACGCAAATCCCGGTCCACAGCCGACATCGAGGATGCGATGGCCAATATGTAATTGAGCCGTCCGCCAAGCGGCATGGGCCACATCGGACCAAAGGCGATGCTGAAAAGCCAAACGTTCTAATTCATCGAGCCCCGTACCTAGTACATATTCTTTTGCGGTGGCCATGCGGTGGATCTTCATTCCCAAAAAGTGATTAGTTTACTGTCGAAATCAACGGAAACCGGGACGACCTGAACTTCGTCCCCAGAGACGACGGGCCTAGTTAATGTAACCGACTGAATTTTACAAGAATTCAACATCGCGTTGGAGGCGGGGGATTGTTTCGAACGAACAATGAATAAAATGATTGAGCCAATTTAAATCGTTTGGCGGGGTGTGGCGTTATGATTTTCGCGGAAAGCCCGGCAACGCGATGCACCGGGACGAAGGAAACCGCCAACGTAGCTCACGCCAAAATCCGCAGGATTGGCGCTCGATTGAACCATTTAATTCGCCGAGGTGATCTATCGGGCATAGCGCAACCAGGGTTGCACCAAGCGGTCGACGTCCGGCGGAGCCCCCGCTGTCCGCTGATTGCGAAAATAATACACCTCAAGCTGTTGAATATCGTCAGCGAGTTTTTGTTGCTGCTTGGCGTCGAGTATCGCCTCATCGCGCAGCCGTTCCATAACGGCTAAAGCTGCAAAAGGCGTCCATTGTTCAGGATACTCGGTAACGTGTTTGGGTTTAGTTGATCGGCCGAGCGACCAAGCAATCGCCAACGAAATCATTCCGAAAGCACAAAGACCTATGCCGGCAGCAGACCACCAAAATCGCGTATAGTCGGGCTCGATATATTTACCAGCCAACGCTACGATGTGCGTGACCGGTTCAAGGTCGGCATCTCGATACCGTTGATACACAACTTCATTGACGGGATAGTCCGGTTGCGGGAACGAAAACTGTTGCGGAGCTTCATTGGTCCCAGGTTTGGCGGTTAAGGTGACGAGCCAGGTTCGTTCGCTGGAAACAACGTTGTCTTCTGCATCTGGGTTAAAACGGGCAACCGAAACCCCTTGGTCTTCGACCGATATTTCAAATGTTTCAGGTTTCCACGAACCAAACAAATGATCGTATTCCGGAACCAGCCCATTGGCAACTGCTTTGATTTCAATGACTAGTTTGCCTTCATCCTGTTGTCGTTCGTCGAGAATTTGGGTGACCTGTACATCGCGTGCGGGACGCGGGGCTGGTTCTCCGCCGGAGGCAATCGCTAGTGCTGGCGATTCGACGGGCAAGATCGAGTAACCCGTGGTATCGAGAAAATCAAAATCAACTTTCACCGGTGGCACCTTGTCGACTTGTGCGCCGCGAGATTTAAGCAATAGGTAAGCATAGGGCGTTGTTCGCCAACCGCTGTCGGCCGTCGGTCGCGACTTTACTTCAGGAACCTGAAAGGTCACCGATAGGACTTCGAAATTCTCATTCATGACTTGACGGACATACTCTTCGAATTTGTCGCGATAATCCTCGAGCGGACGTCCGTAGTTATAGTAAAACGATCGTCCTTGGTTTTGGTTCTGCAGATACTTGCCAAATCCGCCCGATTCCCGTTCGATTTCTTTGGTGTGCCGCAAATTGACGAATACGCCAAATGGTTTCGTGCCAACCTGACTAGTACCATCGACCAACATCTCCAGTTGAATCTCGGTAACCAAGTCTTGGTAATATTCAAACACGGCCTTTGCCTGCCGGGCATGAGGATGGTCACCCACGATTTCAAATCCGGCTTTGAGGTAACGATATTTCGAGTGTGGCTGAACGGCGCTGGTACGATCGAACAGCAAATTGGCAAAACGCTGCATGTGCCAAGCCGCTGCTTCTGGTGGCAATTGTTCCATGGCCGCGCGAATCAGAGGTGGTTGCGACAACTCGGTTTGGTGCTTTTCGGTAATTAACCCTAAGTCACTGGCGCCCAAAGCCGCATACATCCAGTGTTCAAATGCGTCGGTTCGATACTCTTGTTCTTCCAGCTCCGGAACTTTTGCCACGTATGCTTGGGCGGCGCGCTGGAACAAGTCAAAGGCCAATTTGCGATTAGCGGAATAGTCAGCACGATTTTTCAGATCGCTACGATAGTTGTTTTCGTCGTGTTTCAACGTTGCCTGTACCAGCAACAAAGACCAATCACCTGGGTGATGCGTGAGGCTTTTATCCACGACCTCGCTGGCCAATTGGTATCCTTGCAGGACTTCAGCCTCTAGGTCGGCTTTATTGCGTTTAGTTTTTGCTTGCTTTTGCGTTTCCATTTCTCGCCAAACGCCAGCTAAGTTTGATCGCATCCGCTGTGCTAAGGTCGAAATGGTTTGCGGTTTAATTTTTAATAGCGGTCCCAAAATAGACTCAATGTCGCCAATTCGATAGACTTCAGCGAAACTATGACATGTCAAAAACGCATTGGTGATCAGTTCTTGGTCGATATCACCGACGTTCAGGGCGCTTAGTCGTGGAATCAGTTGCGATAGTTCTTTTAAGTTTCGTTGTTGTTTTGAACGCGTCAGTGGTATACTTTCCGCGCGACTTTCGAAACCATACATGTACATGTAATAATTGTTGCGACGTTGAGACTCGGCGTTGGGGTCGTGGTTTTTCGTCCAAACTCTCAAATATTCGTGGACCAATCCCTTGGCGGCCTCACGATTGCTTTTTGCGATCCGTTCAATATAGGGAAAACAAAGGTCATCTTCTTCGACCTTGAGATACAGTTTTGCCAAACTGATTTCTAATTGGGCGCGAAAATCTGTCGGCAATAAGTCCAACCATTGGTCGGCCGGTTTGATCTCCAACAGTTCACCAATTTTGATCGGTTGGACCTGACGGTAACCGTAACGATACTGATAATATCCTTGATCGTCATACGGGTTGTAATAAAACATGTTGCCATACATATCGCGGCGCATTGATGGTGAAAGCGCGTTGGATTCGTCATCGGTATAAGTAATTCGCGACTCACGCAACCAGTTGTCGGCAATCCAGGCCAGGAACAAACTATTTTCTTCAGCTATTTCCGGATTGAATTTAATCAAGGCTGACACGGCGTCATTTTGTAATTTGAGTTTATCGAGACGACTAGTTGGATCGAGTGCTTTTGCCAACATCGACTGAGACGCATCTTGGGCGACGGTGGCCAAAATTGTCAAACCTTTTTTGAACTGTTCTCCAAAACTCTGTTGCAACCAAGCTTGCCCCAGTTCAGCGCGAACTTTGCCTGCCAACATGACGGCACGTTTTAGTGCTTCGTCTTGCTGTGCGGTGGGAACTTGCTCACCGGCCAAGACGGATTGGGTAAGCAGCCAAACGTTTTCCAATTGAGTCGATTTTTTTTCTCGTTCGTAAACTGCCAATGCAATTGCAGCATGCAAGTTCAGCGCTTCGTAATCGCGGTCGGTTTTGCATTGTTCGACCGAGGGCAAAAAATCGCCCATCATTTCGAGCTGTTGGGCTGCGGCTAGAATTTTGGCCGCTTGTCGCTCACTTAACCAACGTGGCTCAGTCTGCTCAGCCATCAAAGCTTTTAGTTGGTCACTCAATCCCGCTTTGTCAAATCCTTTGGCAATATAGGCTTGGCAAATGCCACCGACCTGAGCCAGCACAGAATCTGGAAGTGGTTTTTGCGGATAACGCTGCAGGATTTCAAACACATCGCCCAAAACAAACGCTTGATTCTCCAGCACCCTAGGGTCGACGCCCTGAGATTGTTGTTGCATTCTGGCTTGCGTTTCGGGGTCACTTCCCGCCGGAAGTGCCAATGTCATGAACAGCTTGTCAAATACGGGCACATGGTACTGTTTGGGTAACAGTAATATTTTTTTCTCCAATCGATCCCAGTATCCAAGTGCAAAATCTTGTTGAAACTCTTTAAGAAATAATTGAAATCGCTCGTTGCTTGCCAAACAAGACTCCAGTGGGGCTGGCGGCAAGCCATCTGCAGCCAAGGTTTCGCTCGTGTCTGGAGCTATGCCAAGTTGAGCTCGCCAAGCTTCAAACAGCTGGCTGGGGACGCGGTTTAACGGAATCTGCAATAACATCTGCACTCTCTGATCGATCTCCGGTGCCACGGTCTCCGATGTTTGATTCACTTCGTCCGAGTCGGCGGTCGTACCGGCTTCGTTGGGCGACACCAATTGGGCATCATCGGGCGACAGCCCAGTGCGTAGGGATGTGATCGATTGAGCAGGTTGGAGTTGCACCGTGGATGGGATCGGGACATTTTGGATCGCCCAACACTTGTGGCTGGAAAACACAACGAGCGCAAGCACCAAGCAACCTAATCCCAAATATTTAAATTCAGCCGGGCGACAGCAACTCGATCTCATCGTTCGATCGATGATAGGACTCAGGCTTTGATTTTCAAAGTGATTGATCGCTGGGCGTGCAGCAATCGCGACTTTTGAAAAACGCAGTTCAGCGGTGGTCATTGCACAGCTGTTTCGATAGTGGTAGACCGATTGCATAGTTGTAATCGCCATTGAATGAAAAATTCGGAAGACTGAATCGCTTAGCTACCGTCACCATCTGGGGGTGGTCCGGAACCTGCGCTACGGGCATCATCAGGTTGACTGCCTTTTGAAGCTTTGTTTCCTGGTTTACCAGCGCGACCGCGCCCGGTGCTACAACCCTCTCACTGGCTAGGAAGTGGTAGGCCCTGTAGTTCCCCAAGGTCCATTCGCGCCAACCGCACGGAGGCTTCTAGGTCCTTTTGCCATAGTGACAATTGGGTTTGGTCTTGTTGTGTTTCGGCTTCAACTGCTAATTGTCGGTAAAGTTGTTGGGAGCGATCGATTTCCGCTTCCCATTTTTCGCGAGGTTGGCCCTCCAGTCTCATCAACCAAGTCAAATAGTATTGTGAATTGGCCAAGGCACCACGGGCGTCGGCAAACAAATTCGCGTCAGCGTTCGGGTCGCCGGCCAGTTCGTCGACCAGTGCCGCCAGATTTGCATTGGCCTCGGGCAATTGCCGATTCATCATTTGAGTTTTGCATAGTTCTAATCGTACGCGCTGATGGCGCCCTCGATCGGATTCGGGCAAAGCTGCCAGTGCCATTTCGTAAAGTGCCTGGGCATCGACATACTTTTTTGCCTTGGCGGCTTGGTCGGCATTGGCCAACAACAAGGCCGCTTGGTCTTGCGCCAAGTGTTGTTGACCTGGACCGTAATGAAATGCCAGAAATCCTAATGGCAAAAGTAGCCAGGTGACTAGCAGTAACGTCCTCATCCGTTGGCTCCTAAATAATGCAAAGATGGCTGTCTCCAACCGCAGTGGTTATCACCAGTATAACAAGTGCCAGTCGCCGAACAAAGCAAGTGTTTCTGGGGTTTTCACGGATTGTAAGCGTGTGGCCAGCTCAATTTGTTGATTTTACGCAACTCGCCCTGGTTGCCATCGCGAGCCAAAATAGTGCAGCGACCAAGGCAACGCCCATAAGATTGCGGCTCCAGAGGCCAATGCCAGCAAGGAATATTCGCGGCGCGACAAGTCAAACCATTTTGGTTTGGCCTTGCCCGTCGTCAATTGTTGGATTAAGGCCGTGGAAATGTGGTTGGTGTTGGCGTTATGAAACTCCCCCCGCAATCGCGTGGCCACTTGTCGCAAAGTCGACACATCCTGTTTCGAGTTGCGACCATTGATAAATTTCCCAGCGACTGGGTCGCCCACGCCGACCATCAATACCCCGGAAACGCTCGGTGGCATGGGTGGCATGCCCGTGGGCGGCACAGAGTCGCCGTCGGAAATGACGATAACAATGGTGCTGTTGGGTTCCCAGGGTTGAACAATCTCTGCCATTTCTTTCAGGCCCGCGAATAGATTGGTTTCCTTTCCTTTAAATGCATAGTGCATGGGCAAATCACTCAAAGTATTCAGTACAACCTCCATGTCTTTGGTATCGATGACGACGGGGATCGCGCGATCGTAAAATGCAATCACGCTAAGTTTGTATTGTCGCACTGGGACGCGATCGAAGAACGATAACAACACTTCTTTCGCGCGCGCCATGCGACTTAATTTCCCCTCAGTGCCCGCGTCGACCAATCGCATACTGGGCGACACGTCCAGCAAGATGACGACATGCTTTTTCAGACTCTCAGTAGTCACCTCAGAGTCGTGAATTTGAGGCGGCAGTTGCAGCAGCGAAACCAATCCCCAAGCGATCGCTGTGCAAGCCAAAACTCTGAGACTTGGAGCGAGCCACGCCAATAGGCTTCCGCGTCGGCCAACACCAAATACTAGATTGTGGATCCTACGGATGCGATCGCGGTGTAACCATTCGGCACCGCTGGCGAGTACCGCCGCGCCACAGGCCACCAATTCTGCCGCATAGTCACTTACCATGGCGTAAACCTCAATCCATAAGCAGTAACTACAACTGCCAACAGCAATACAATGCTAACCGCACAATAAGGCGCAAAATTATCGAGTTGTTCCGCGATGATACGTTCAATTTCTGCTCGTTGCATGGAATCGATCTTGGTAAAGATCGATTGCAAACCTTCGGGATCATCCGGAACAAAAACATCGCCTCCGGTTCCGGTAGTAACTCGCACAATTTCATCCGGCGGGTCGCCAGCATCGATATGGATCGCATACACGATAATACCTTCATTTCGCAAGCGGTCAGCAATTTGTTGAGCAGCGTCGCCAAACATATCGGAACTACTGCCATCGGAAACCAAAATGATCATGCGGTCACCCGACTCACGTTCCATCAACACCTTTCGACAAGCCAGCAGCGCTTTGCCAATCTCGGTACCACCCATCCAGACGGGCACGTTTTCTGGTCGCATAAAAGGCACCGAACAGCGAATGGCCGAAGCGTCTGATGTTAGCGGAGTCCAGTGCAGCACGCTGTTGCCGAAAAAAGTCAAACCAAACGCGTCACCTGTGCGAGCGTCGAGAAAATTGTTGATAGCCGCCATCGAAGCGTCATAACGATTGCCTTCGCCAAACTCAGCCAACATACTGCCAGATACATCAACACAAAACAGAATGTTGGTTAATTTGCGCTGCGCTTGGGGCTTGCCCAGTTGCAAAGGTCCCGCCAATATCAAAATCAATACGGCGATCAATCCGGGGATCAATGATTCGGACATACGAACCAAAACCAACCAAAAGCGACCGTTGGAAACTGTGCTGTAGTCGACCGGCAATGCCAACGCCCGCGTCTTGCGAAACCAAATCCAAATCAATAAGACCAGTGGCAATAGTTCTAACCACAATAATATCGGAAACCGAAATCCACTGGGGATCCAGGTCCACGAGCTGATTAACGATGTGATTGATTCCCAGGACATTTTTTATTGCTTGAATTTGCAGGGGTTCGTTAAGAAATACTTTCGTATGGCCTGAGCACCTCGGCAATTGAACCTTCGTTACCGCCTTGGGGGCTGTGCAGCCAAATCTCCAATTGCCGCAGGAGGGCCCCAGCTTGATCGTCTTGTTTGAGATACTTGATCAATTTATCGGCTGGCAAGTCGTGAACTCGCAATCGGTCCCGCCAATAAGTAATTAGAATTCGCTCAAGTTCAGCCCGCTCGACGGTCGTCAATTTTCCTGTAGCGGCCCGCTGAACTAACGGCTTTAATCGCTCGGCCATTGTGATTTTTCGCTGGGTGTGCACTGGGTTACGGTCCCAAACCCGGTGCCCAAACAACAATGCCAACAATCCAAGTACCCAGACCATAGCCAAGACCAAGATGGTAATCATGTAATAACTGCTATAGGTCGTCGGCTGCGTTTCTAATTCAGTTGGCTTTACTTGGCCGCTGGGAAGTACGGAAGCCACTTGGACCATAATCGGCGGCAATTCGCCAATTGCGCTGCCATCGCGGCGAACCAAATAGTCGCTCAAATTAAATTCGCCGGGTTCCAAGCCAACAAAAACTAGGTCATAACGAAAGTCGGTGCCATGTGGAAATGTACTCTCGATTCGCAAAATTACCGTTTGTTCGCGACTTTCAATCGGCTTTGCGATAAGTTCCGGGCCTGGCAGAACTACTTGATTGACACGTCCTGGGAACCCCACCGATACCGGTCCCGATTGGAACGGACGAGCACTCAGCGAACTCTTTGTAGTTGGCACACTCATCACCAAACAAACCACCAATAGTCCGACGAAAAGCCTCTGCATTTATCGGGCTCCTTTCCCTAACACGCCGCGAGCTTTAAAGAACCAACGCAGACGATGGGCAAACGGTTGGTCGTTGCGAATGAGAATGTGATCGATTTTAGAGCGTTTGAGTTGATCGGCGATTTGCTGCGAATCCGACAACGTTGTCCGACTGGGTACCACAACCGAGCGACCGGTTTCGGCTTCTCGAGCGCGGAGAATACCAGTGGCTGGCAATTGTGGTTCGACCACGTCTTGGAATTGAATTGCTACACACTCGTGTCGCTGGGCGGATTGTTTTAATGCCGTCAGCGCGGCAGGTTCATGCAGGTCGCTTAAGACAATGATCAGCGAACGCTGCGGTAAACGGCCAGATAATTGGTTAATCTTCTCGGCCAGATGTGTGCCGTGATCAATGCGAAACCGTCGCAGTCGGTGAAGCCATTGCAGGATTTGGTCTCGCGACAAACTGGGTTCGATGTTTAATCCTGGTTGGTCCGTTGTGACTAAACCCACTGGGCTAACCCGGTCCAAACAGGCAAAACCCAGGCCACTAGCAATTTGCAGTGCTAGAAAAAATTTACTCCGCGGTTGCGAACTGATCACCATCGAAGCGCTGGTATCGATCACCAAATAGACCGGCATTTGTTTGGGCGTTTCAAACTGTTTTACAAAGTACTTTCCCGTCCGGGCCGTCACTCGCCAATCCATACTTCTGACCGGATCGCCATATTCATAGGGGCGCGATTGTACATATTCGACACCGGAACCGAGGAATGGCGATCGGTCGGTCCCATAATTAAAGCTATCAGCCAGTTTTTTGACGGCAATCAAAAATTGCCGCCAGTCCATGGGATCAATATATTCGAGTTGAATTTCAGAGGCCGACATCGTTGAGAATCGCATTGAGGACGCTGCGAGCTGAATGGCCATCGGCCAGCGCTTCGTAACTTAGACGAACACGGTGCATCATCACGTCTTCCGCCAAACTAAAAAGGTCTTCGGGGATCACATAATCGCGACCGTGAATCAAAGCTCTTGCTCGGGCGGCTTTGATCATCGAGATGCCAGCCCGTGGGCTGCAACCTAATTCCAATAGGGGGTGACGTCGGGTACGTGTTACCATTTCGACCACGTGATCCAAAAACGTATCGCTGACATAGACTTGATGGACAGCTTGCATGGCGGCGATTAATTCGCGGCTCGAACCGATCGGACGTTTTTCCAAGACATCGAATTCTGTCTTGGCAATCGCACCTCGATCTTGAAGGGCGATCCCCAAAGCCGCATTTCGACGCAATACCTCACGTTCTTCATCCGGTTGCGGATAGGTCAGACGATGTAGCATCATGAATCGATCGAGCTGGGCTTCAGGCAGTTCAAATGTTCCCGCTTGTTCGACAGGGTTTTGTGTAGCGATCACCAAAAATGGAGCAGGCAACGAAAACGTCTGGTTGCCGATGGTGACTTTGCGCTCCTGCATGGCTTCCAGCAATGCGCCTTGAACTTTAGGGGCCGCGCGATTGATTTCATCGGCCAACAATAAATTCGTAAATACCGGGCCGCGATGGACGCGAAATTCATTGGTTCGTTGATCGAGAATCTCCGAGCCTAAAATATCGGATGGCAACAAGTCGATCGTAAACTGCACGCGGGCAAAATCCAGGTCAATGGTTTTGCTCAGTACCGAAACCAACAGTGTCTTGGCCAATCCTGGTACACCTTGCAATAACAAATGACCACCCGTGAATAAAGCGATCAATAATCGTTCCACAACCACATCTTGACCGACAACAACAGTTGCCACGCGCTGGCGAACTTGTTCAATAAACGATACGATTTCGGACAGCGGGGGCGATGAGGCCGGTGTCAAAGGAGTTGTAGGTTCGGATACCGACATGGTCTTCAATACTCCAGAACGATTAATTGGGGGTCGATATACCCGCAGGCTGTGCGGTTGGATAATTGGATGTCGTCGGCTGACGCGGCGATAGAGGTTGTCCGGGCGAAACCGTTTCTCTGCCAAACCACAGATAACAGCCAACTGCAACCATCATGATTCCCACCAGCGATAAAATCAACCTAGCGGCCGTTCTCCCCCATAATTGAGCAATCATCATTGGCGTACGCATCTCAAAGCAGCGTGGATCATTTCGAAGTGCCGCGACAATTAATAATCCACCTAATACATTTGCCACTAGCCCGATAAACAGGTCTCGCTCGTACATTCGTAGATCCTAATATCCGTCAATAAGTAACTTGAGGTTGTCCCAAGATGGCTGTTGAACTAATTGCCATTGTGGCCAATCCGAAGAAATAAGTCCCCCAAGCAACCATCGTGGTGTGGAATTAGCATACTCGATATTCAAGCCGTGCTCAAATTAGGCATTCCCGACGACTCTGCTCGGCATTAACGCAATCCCTTTGGCAACGGCAACCGATTGCCTGACTACCTTGGCTTTTCGATCGTGTAGAATTGCGTTAGAATTGCGGTTTCGAAACCTTCAGACTTGGAAGTTACTTGGGGCAACACGCATAGAAAATTAACAAGGCTTGGGGATATGACCAACGGGTTGACTTGGATTCTTTTATGGGCTGTTCTTTGGATTGGTTGCACGCAATCCGCGGCGGCACAAGATGCGCTCGATCAAATTCGACAGCGTGGGGTCCTGGTTTGGGGAGCCGACCAGGAAGGGGGGGGCCCATTTGTCTATCCGGATCCCTCAAACCCCGACCTTCGAGTCGGATTCGAAGTCGATTTGGCGGATTACCTAGCAAAAGCTTTAGGCGTAACCGCGGAATTCAAACAAGGCCAATGGGATAAATTGCCCGATCTGCTGGACCGAGGCGATATCGATATTGTTCTCAACGGTTATGAATGGACGCCTTCGCGTGCCGCGCGATTTGGTACCTCCATTCCCTATTATGTTTTCGAACTGCAACTGGTTGGTCGGACCAATGATGATACGCTTCGAACTTGGCAGGATGTGTTGCAACCACCCGCTGGCAAGAAAAAACGGATTGCGGTTTTAGGAGGTTCAGCGGCCCAAGATTATCTGGATCAAAACTTTGCCGACCAAGTCGATGTAATTAGTTACGACGGTGCTACCGATGCATTGAGAGGCGTCGAACTCGGCCTGGATGGGCTCGATGCCAATTTGCAAGATCTGCCGGTTTGGACTTTTTTCCAACAAGGCTTTCCCCAGTTGCATGCGATCGATCAAGCCGTTCCTGGTGGTTACTATGTCGTGTTGACGCGGAAATCGGATGAGCGATTATTGGCCGAAATTAACAGCGCTGTGTTGTTGGGATTGCAGGATGGAAGTCTGCGATCCATTTTTGCCAAGTATCGGATGTGGAACGCCACGCAAACGGCCCGCGGATTGGAAGTCGATCAACAAGGTGGATTTGTGGGAGACCAAGCGAGTCTAGTGCCCGAGGCAAATGCTGCCGATGGTGTCGAAGATTTTCGCGCCGTTCGCGGCTGGGAAGTGGTTAAACAACGCGGTTGGTTGTTGGTGCGTGCGGCCAGCATGACGGCGCTACTGTCCGTGATCGCGATGCCCCTGGCAATTACCATCGGCCTGATCATGACCTTGACTCGGTTGTTTGGCCCACGTTGGCTGTCATGGTTGGCCGTGGCTTATATCGAACTGGTACGCGGAACACCATTGGTTTTGCAGTTGTATGTGATCTTTTTTTTGCTGCCCGAGATTGGCATTTCAGTGTCGGCCTTTGTGGCCGCCATTTTGGGGTTGGCAATTAATTACTCAGCTTATGAAGCAGAAATCTATCGCGCGGGTATCCAGTCGATACCAAAAGGACAATGGGAGGCCGCGACTGCTCTGGGCATGTCTCGCAATTTAACCATTCGTCGCATTATTGTTCCTCAAGCCACCAGGCTAGTAATCCCGCCGATGACCAATGATTTCATTGCGTTGTTCAAAGATACGGCCGTGTGTTCGGTTATCACGGTAGTCGAATTGAGCAAAGAGTATTACATTCATGCACGTAGTACGGGTGCGATCGTTGAATTGGGCCTTGTCACCGCCGTATTATATTTGGCCATGAGTTATCCGCTTTCAATTGTGGCCGCTCGACTCGAACGCAGATTGCAGCGGGAGCGCCGGTCATGATTCAAATCTCAGGGTTGCGAAAAAAATATCATCAGCACTGGGTGCTGAACGACGCCTCGTTACACGTTGCGGCTGGAGAAGTGGCCGTGTTGTTGGGACCTTCGGGATCCGGAAAAAGTACCTTACTGCGAACCATCAATGGATTGGAAAGTTTTGATGCGGGATCGATTCGCGTCGATACTATTGTTCTGCCGGCTGGACCGTCTGCAGCACGGATTGAGCCTTTGCAGCTCATTCGCCGCCGCGTTGGGATGGTGTTTCAACAATTTAATCTGTTTCCGCACCGTTCGGTGCTTGACAATATTATCGAAGCGCCTCGATTTGTTTTGGGCGAAAATAAGCACTCCGCCACCGAATTCGCTTTGACATTGTTGGAACGAGTCGGATTAAAGGACAAAGCATCCGCCTGGCCGGCCTCGTTGTCTGGCGGTCAACAGCAACGTGTGGCCATCGCCCGCGCTTTGGCAATGAAGCCCGACGTGTTATTATTCGACGAACCGACAAGTGCGTTGGATCCCAGTATGACGGCTGAGGTAACCCGAGTCATCACTGATTTGGCTGCGGCCGGACAAACGATGATTGTTGTCACCCATGGCATGGAATTCGCTAAATCGGTCGCCAGCCGCGTCCATTTATTAAACCACGGCCAGATTGTCGAAAGCGCTGCGGCCACACAATTTTTTGAGAATCCACAACACCCCGCCACTCGGGCTTTTTTACAGGAGACACGGCATGGCCAAAGCCAAGAAGTCCGAAAATAAGGTATTGAGCGATTCCAGACGTTTGGACTGTTCACAGTTGCGTTGGCGGTGTGATGCGAGTCAGTTCAAATTTGAGACAACCGATGAAATCAAGATTGCGTCGCAAGTTGTCGGTCAAGACACCGCACAAGACGCTTTGCGATTTGGAATCGAATGTTTGGCGTTTGGTCAAAATGTCTATGTCCGCGGGCCGCGCGGTACAGGGCGGATCACCATGGTACGCCAACTCCTCAAGCAACTTCAACCGCAGTCCAGCGAAAAACGAGATCGATGTTATGTGCACAACTTCGCGAAACCCGATCGACCACGGTTGGTCACGCTGGCCGCTGGTACGGCGCCAGAATTTCAAAAACGTTTAGCAGAGCTGGCCGACTTCATTCGTGAAGGGCTGCGGAAATCGCTGGATGCAGAACCGTTTCTTTCTCAACGAGAACGAGCCCGTGAGGAACTGCAATCCAAAATTCGAGACATGACCAATCCGTTAGAAGAGGAGTTGGCACAAAATGGCATGACTTTGGTTTCGGTTCAACAAGGGCCGATGTCGACGACAATCATCGCTCCAGTGGTCGACGGCGAGCCCGTTCCACCCGAACAACTTAAGACCCTTATCGCCCAAGGTAAAGTCGCAGCGAATGTACTGGCGGAATACGAACAACGTTTGCCGAAATATCAAAAAGAACTTGATCGGGTCAGTCGTGAAGTCGGTACGATTTTCCGCTTGGGCCGCCGAGAAATTGAACAACTCAAACAAAATGCAACCCGTAGCTTGATGTCGACTTTGACGACCCAGTTAATTCAAGATTTTCCAGGTTCCGGCGTTACCGAATTCATCGAAGAGATCATTCGTGATGTTGCGGAGAATCGGTTGGGCAATGGGGATGAGGAAGAGTTCTCCACAGAATTGTACGGTGTCAATATTTTGGTGACTCATCGGGATCCGCTGACTTGCCCCATTATTGAAGAGGTGGTCCCCAATATCATTAATTTATTGGGAACGGTTGATTCAACTTGGGATCCTAAAGAAGGGGCAACTTCGGATTACCGTGGAATTCGCGGTGGGGCAATTCTCAATGCCGACGGAGGTTATTTGATTCTCGATGTGGAGGATTTGATCAGCGAACCTGGAGCGTATCGGGCACTAATGAGAACGTTGCGTACGCGGCGATTGGAGATCGTGCCTCCTGAAATGGGTTGGATGAGACCATATGCAGTGATTCAGCCCGAACCGATTGAAGTCAAAGTCCGCGTGATTTTGATCGGTGATGTGAATATGTATTATATGCTGGATTATCAAGATCCCGACTTTCGCGAACTGTTTAAAGTGCTTGCCGATTTCGAAGATCAGATCCCTCGCGATCAAATCGGCATTGAGCAATATGCGATGGTGATCGCGCAATTGGCTCGAGAAGAAAAGTTGCCAGCCTTCCATCGCACTGCGGTTGCTGCCCTGACGGAACATGGGGCTCGAATAATTGCTCGCGATCAAAAACTGACCGCTAGGTTTGGACGCGTGGCCGACATTGCGCGCGAAGCCGCATTTATTGCACAACAAGCCAAATCGACCGTTGTAACCGGTGACCATGTTTGCGAAGTTGTCCGCCGAACCAAACAACGTGCTGGGTTACCGAGCAAGAACTTTCGCGAACTTATTGAGTCCAAAATCATTCGTTTGGAAACTCAAGGTGACCAGATTGGCCAAATCAATGGATTGGCAGTTATTCAAGCCGGACCGTTAACTTATGGCTTTCCAGCCAGAATTACAGCAACAATTGGACCGGGAAGCGCGGGTTTGATTGATATCGAGGGCCACGCACGGATGGGCGGCTCGATCCATACAAAAGGTTTTCAAATCATCGGTGGCCTATTGCGATATTTATTGCACACCGACCACCCATTGTCGTTTAACGCCTCGATCGCTTTTGAACAAAGCTATGGGATGATCGATGGCGATTCAGCCAGCGCGGCAGAAACCGTTTGTTTGCTCAGTGCTTTGACCAGCATCCCAGTCAAACAGAACCTAGCAATTACAGGGGCCATTGATCAATTGGGGAACATCCAAGCGATTGGTGGAGTCAACGAAAAAATCGAGGGCTTTTTTGATGTTTGCTCGTATTTTGGTTTAACCGGAGACCAGGGTGTTTTAATTCCCATTTCTAATGTTGGCGACCTGATGCTTCGCGAAGACGTCGTAAAAGCATGTAGCGAAGGCAAGTTTCATATCTATGGACTTGCTACTATTCACGATGCCCTAGAGTTGCTTTTAGGAACCACTTCAACAGGAATAATGGAAGATGGTAAATATGCGACAGAATCTGTTTTGGGGCTGGCTGTCGCCAAAGCCCACGATTATTGGAAAAAAACTATGTCCAATCCGCTACGCAAAATGGAATCGTAGTTCGACAGAACGGGAATATCTGGCGATTTAATTCGCTGATATTTGAAACCCCGCTGAATAACTGAGGTTCCCAGGGGTAATTTACTAAAACCCACTTCTTACGTGCCAAACCAATTTTTTGAGGCTGCGGTATCTGGGGCATGCAATAATTCGCCCAATCGCGGAAAACGAAGGATATGACACTCGAACGCTTTATTTCTTTTGCATAAGGCCCGCAGTTTGGGAAAACTGCGTAGATCTGGAGCCAGATAGTTGTATTTGTTAATATTTGATTTAGACTGACATTACCAATAATGCGGGTGGTATTACTTCCAGGTCGGGGATCCCGACAACCACCGGCATTTAGCTTTCGTTTCTGTTTTTCTGGAGTTTTGTTATGAAAAAATTCGTGAAAGCGATTGCCTGCTCCTTATTATTGAGCATGGCTACCATCGCCCAAGCCGATGTCATTTTTTCAGGTGATACCACGGGCGGTCCAACGATGGCCCGGCCTCTTAGCTTTACTGGAACGTCGGGCGTTGGAACTGCGGTTCCTTACGTCGTCGTGCCGTTTTTCGTCGATTTGACCGGTCAGTACATTTTTGAAATCGATAGTTTTACGCCATTCACCCATACCGACCCCTACGCATTGGTTTATGCCAATTCATTTAATGCCGCTACACCGTTGGTAAATTTGATTGCCGGCGACGACGACTACGCAGGTGCATATTCTATTTTGTCGGGTTCTTCGCCATCGAGTTTGGAGGGATCACGTATTGCATTGGGTGATGGTTCCAATTTTGGAGGCGCGGGTACCGGACTTCTTTTGACCGCTGGCACTCAATACTTTGCGATCATTGCAGGATTCGGAAATACGGATCAAGGTACTTTCCGCGCTGGAATTGGCGATGGTGTTGGCGGTGGCCGAGTTTTCTTGGGGACGGTAGGAATTCCTGAACCTGCAACTGCCGTTCTTTTGGTTGGAATGGGCTTGGCAGGTTTGGCTGTTCGACGCCGCAAGTAATTTTCGCGAGTCGCAAAAGTTGGCAAAAAGCCGAATATGGTTTGGCTAATTTTTGCCTGAATTCGCCGAATTCAAAACTACTAAAACCCAGCTTGATTTGTCAGGCTGGGTTTTGTTTTTAAATTTGATAAAATCTGACCACCCCGAGTGCTAACGGCAATCCAAAAACCTTTATATTGACATAATAATCGCAATCCCGATATCTAGTTCGAGTTGCCTGCGAATCGTATTCCTTGGAGTCTGTTATGAAAATTGAATCGCTGGAATCCATCGACCAGCAACCGGTGACCATGCCCGGTTCTTCGGATTGCAAAGTCCGCTATTTAGTGGGCAGCAAAGACGGTGCCCCCAATTTCGCCATGCGGCAATTCGAGGTCGCACCGGGTGGTTTTACTCCAAAACACAGTCATCCCTACGAACACGAAGTCTATGTGCTTTCAGGGGTTGGCACGATTTTGGAAGGTAGTCAGCCACGGGAAATCAAAGCGGGCGATGTCATTTATGTCGCCCCGGACGAAGTACACCAGTTTCGCAATGGCAGCCAAGAACCGCTCAAGTTTTTGTGCTTAGTACCCAACAGCTCGGCTAATTTGCCGGCTACCCTGGCCCCTGAGTGTGGTGTTGAGGCGTTAGGTTAGGACTGTGCCATGAGCGATGAAATAGATCAGCTGCGAAAAAAAATTCGACACCACGACTATCTCTATTATGTGGCTGCGTCACCTGAAATCTCCGATCGTCAATACGATCAACTGCTCAACCGTTTGCAAGAACTCGAGCGTTTACACCCCGATCGAGTTACTCCCGACAGTCCAACGCAACGTGTCGGCGATGCACCCGTCAGCCATTTGGTTGCGGTTACCCATCGCATACCGATGCTGTCCATTGAAAACACTTACTTAGCCACGGAGTTGCTCGACTTTGGCCAGAAAGCAGAGAAGAGTTTGGGCGGTCCGGCCGAATGGGTCGTCGAGCTGAAGATCGACGGCGTTGCGGTTTCAATTATCTACGAAGATGGTTTATTGGCCCGCGGCGTGACGCGAGGAAACGGCACCGTAGGTGATGACATCACTCATAATTTGAGGACGATGGTGGATGTCCCGCTGCGGCTATTGGGTGAACAAGTTCCCAAATTGGTGGAAGTCCGCGGCGAAGTCTACATGACAAATGCGGCGCTCGACCGACTCAATCTTCGACAAGCCGCCGAGGGCTTGCCCGCATATGCCAATCCGCGAAACGTTACGGCCGGCAGCATTCGCTTGCTCGACCCGCGCGAATGTGCAACTCGGGAATTGCATTTTTTTGGACACGGTGTCGGTTTCTGTGAAGGACTGGCGGTGTCCAACCATCGCGATTTCTTGCATCATGTTCAATCCTGGGGTTTACCCATTACACCTCACGTGCGTTTTTTTTCGTCGATTGCAGAAACAGTTGCTTATTGCGAGGCCGGCGATGATGCTTGGACCGATCTCGATTTTGAAGTCGATGGGCTAGTGATTAAGCTCAATCAATTTTCACAACGAGAATTGCTCGGAGCGAGATCCAAAAGTCCTCGCTGGGTGGCTGCCTACAAATGGGAAAAATATGAATCGGTAACACAACTCGAATCAATCGAAGTTCAAATTGGAAAAACAGGTGCAATTACGCCCGTTGCCCATTTAACTCCCATCGCGCTCGCCGGTACCACCGTTTCTCGCGCCAGCTTGCACAATGCCGAAGAAATTCAGCGCAAGGATATTCGCGTGGGCGACTGGGTCGTCGTCGAAAAAGCAGGCAAGATTATTCCCCGAGTGGTTCGGGTCGAAAAGCAAAAACGAACCGAGGAACTGCCGGAATTCGCTTTTCCCACTCACTGTCCAGAATGTCAAACGCTGCTCGTCAAAGATGCCGATGGCGTCTATATTCGCTGTCCCAATTTCAATTGTCCTGCACAAGTCAAAGAAAGAATTCGATTCTTTGCCTCGCGCCCGGCGATGGATATCGAAGGCTTGGGTGACAAATTAGTGGACCAATTAGTTTCACTTGGATGGGTTCAGTCTTATGGCGATCTTTATCGACTGACCGGAGAACAACTGGAGTCTCTTGACCGGATGGGGAAAAAGTCGAGCGATAAATTGCTGGCGGCAATCGAAGCCAGCAAATCGCGAGGCTTGGAACGTTTGTTATGTGCGTTGTCGATTCGACATGTTGGAACGACCGTATCTAAATTACTGGCCAAAAACTTTGGTTCACTCGATCGGTTGGCTCAAGCAACTATTGAAGAAATTGCCAATATCAATGAAATCGGCGACGTGATCGCGGACAGAGTTTACGAATATTTTCAAAGCCCCATCGGAAAAACTACCGTTGCGGATTTGCAATCGTTGGGACTTGATTTCCAAGCGACACAGCCAGCCGTTGGTGCCCTCAGCCAACGACTGGCCGGAAAGAGTTTTGTCGTTACTGGAACCTTGTCGCAGTACAGTCGCGATCAAATTCACAACCTGATCGAACAACATGGCGGCAAAAAGTCCGGCAGCGTCAGTACCAAAACGAGCTATTTGGTAGCCGGCGACGATGCGGGGAGCAAACTTGAGAAAGCCCAAAAATTGGGAGTACCCGTTCTGACCGAGGCAGACTTTGAGCGTATGATCGGATCATAATACAACTTAGCTCAAGACCCTGAGACCTTATGAACACAGATACTCGTTCCATCGAAATCGCTGGTCGTGTAATTGGGCCAGGATTGCCCGTTTACATCATTGCCGAACTTTCTGCCAATCATGGTCACAGTTTTGATACCGCGGTGGCGTTGGTTGAGGCAGCCCATCAAGCGGGTGCGGATGCCGTCAAACTGCAAACTTATACTGCGGAGACCATAACGATCGATTGCGACCGCGAGTATTTTCGAATTGGTCAGGGAACCATTTGGGATGGGCTGAACTTATTTCAACTTTACCAACAAGCGTACACGCCTTGGGACTGGCAACCGCGGCTGAAACATGTCGCCAATCGTTTGGGAATGCATTTGTTTTCTAGTCCGTTCGATTTTACGGCGGTTGATTTCTTAGAAACGATGGATGTTCCGGTCTACAAGATCGCCTCGTTTGAACTCAACGATATTCCGTTGTTGGAAAAAGTGGGTGCCACCCGCAAACCGGTAATTGCATCAACCGGCATGGCTACGATCGATGAGATTGAACTCGCCATTCAGACTCTAAAATCGGCTGGTGCGCCGCAAGTCGCAATTCTCAAATGCACCAGTGCTTATCCTGCCGCACCCGAATCGATGAATCTGCAGACGATGGTTGACATGGCCCAGCGATTTCAGGTTCCCGTCGGGCTGTCTGATCATACGCTGGGGCATGAATCGGCTCTGTTGTCGGTGGCGTTAGGCGGGTGTATTATCGAAAAGCATTTGACGTTTTCCCGCCAAGACCCTGGCCCAGACAGTAGTTTTTCGCTTGAACCCCACGAATTTGCGGAGATGGTGCGGCAAGTGAGAATTGCGGAAAAAGCGATTGGTCGGGTCCATTATGGCGGCACCGAGAATGACCTTCGCAATCGTGCCTTTCGTCGCTCGTTATTTGTCGTGGCCGATATCGCGGCTGGAGAATTGTTGACGGCCGACAATGTTCGTTCGATTCGTCCGGGGTATGGTCTCGAACCCAAACATTATCGTAGTGTGCTCGGCAAACGAGCGCGGCAGGCGATCTCGCGGGGGACTCCGCTTGCTTGGGATTTGCTTGACGATTAGCGACAATTGAATACACACATCATACGATGTTGCTTTTAGGGCAAAGTTCATAAAGTGTTTCCGTTTGTTGCACAAAGCCCACGCGAAGAAACGCGGATTGCGAAGCGCGGTTGTGGGGTTTTACAAAGGCTTGCAAGGTCAAGCCGGAAAATTCACCGCGCACTCGATCGATCGCTTTTTGAATTAAACGACTGGCGAGCCCCCAACCGCGGGCGGCCGGGACAATCGCAAAACTAAAAATCGCAGTTTGATGAACGAGATCCAGGTCCCAACGAGTTTGACCCATCCACTCACCAAACGGAGTTTCGGCAACCCACAATCGAGAGTTGGGATCCAGTAGTTTTTTAGCTAACCAAGCCTCATGTTCGGGCAGTTTGACTTCACCGGTGTTAAACGCATTGGCCCGCACGTCGACATCGTTTCGCAATTGCCACAATTGATAACTATCGTCGGTCGTTGCGGGGCGAAGGCCAAACTGTCCCCACCGCATCCCAGCAGCGACTCGGGCTGCGCCGCGACCATCGACTTGTTTTTGTGCGACCTCCGACAATTGATCGCGCCAGGCAGAATTGTTCCACAATCGTCTGATCCGCGAGATTAACATAGGTTCGTCTTCAACCGGTAAGTCGCCGATATAGTCAATCATGCCCAGGCGACTAAGTTCCTTGCCGCCCAAACGCTGGTTGTCGGCAATCGCACCCGCCAAGGTCGGAACGCCTAGAGCTGCCAGTTCCAGCAAGGTGCCACCCGCAGCAGAAATTGCACAATCTGCTTGACTCATTAACGTTGCCCAGTCGCTCGGCCAAACATGGCAACGATGCTTGCCAGGCTGCTGCTGCAACCACTGTTCAACTTCGTCCGACAAGGCGTTCGCACTTCCCATTACTAAATCTAGCGATATGTTTTCGTGAAGGTTCGGCGCAAAAGCGCGGAGCAACTGCCGCCAGACAAGTTGCGGCACGGTGCCGCCCAAGCTTACTAAACAACGCAGCGGTTTGGCGGCGACCGCCTCTGAGGCAGTTATCTTGGGTTGTGTGCGAGCCGCAATAAACTCGCTGCGAATCATCGCAAATGATAATCCACGCAAATGCGTTTGCGGATTCAAATGGTTTGGCTGGAGTGGGTTGGAAAACAATGGCCCCCAAATTATATGGATTGGCAGTGTTTGAGATTCGGAGTCTGGCCATTGGCCGTCGTTGATCAACAACATGTATCGCTGCGGCCGGGCCATGGCCTGAATATACTCGGCCGAAAAACCATAACCGTCGATGACCAACCAATGCAATTGCCCGTCCAAAAGTTGATTTATTTGGTGGGACTCAACGATTCCCTGACGAGTGCCGACTAGAGAGATTTCTGTGACTCGCTCGCAACAAATATCGATCCGCATCAACGGTTCAACCATTTGCTCTGGCATGGTCTCGGTCAACATGATGACTTTGCCACCCAACTGTCGCCACTGCTGCGCCAATGCCAAACATCGCATGATATGGCCGGCGCCAACTTGTGGTCGGGCATCAGCGCGAATCACGAGCGGCGGGAGCAAGGCCGTCCCCTGCGTCATCAGGCAGCCTTTTGGTCGATGTGGCGATTGATGTTGAGCCACTGTGGATTGCGGCTATAGGCTCCAATCACTCGTTGCCAGTTGAAATGATCGTCCGTAAAAAAATTGGCAATTTGCCGAATGAGCTGCAGGTCTTCTGGGGTGTCAACGGTCCAGCGAAGGTGCGAGTAATCAACCGGTGCTGTGACCGATGCCAAACGAAATCGTTCCGCATTGCGATACAATCCGAGGGTCACGTGTTCTTGAAAGTCGGATTTATGTTTCGCAAGTTCTGCGACTTGCAACAACGCTTCTTGAGAAATCACCTCGCAATCTAAACCGCGAGGAAAAGTTCGTTGCGGGAAAAAATTACAGGTGTAATCGTTTTTAGGATTTGTTAAATGTGTGGAAACAACCCGATCAATTACTGCGGCGTCAATCAATGGGCAGTCTGCCGTGATCCGCACAATATGTTTGGCACCCGTTTTGTTGGCTGCACCCAAGTATCGACTCAGAACATTCTGCTCTGAGCCGCGAAACACTGGCCACCCCTGTTGATCACACCAATCGGCCAATCGATCATCAGTCGGCGAAATGCTAGTCGCCACGATCCAAGCGTCAATTTGGGTCGAACGCACTACTCGCCGTAAGACCCATTCCAACATGGGACGACCGGCAATCTGTTCTAAAACTTTGCCGGGCAAACGCTGGCTGCCCATCCGAGCTTGAATTATCGCCACCACCTTGGAGGATGATCCGTTCATTTACCCTTACTCAGATTAATTGGTTACATCAGGCCGCACGGGCCTGTTGGTCGCCTACGAGCGAATCGATCGACTCGTCCAGCGCGCGACAAACACGGTCGATGTCGGCAGAGATCATTCCAGGAAATAATGGCAAAGTCAAAATCTGACGGTAGGCTGCCTCAGCTTGAGGGCAACAGCCTGTTTGTTTGCCAAATTGTTGTTCGTAATAACTGTGCTGGTAAACGGGTCGATAGTGGACGTTGACTCCAAAGCCGCGCGATCGCATGGCTGAGAATAAGGAGTCGCGACAATTGGTTAATTCGGCTTGGCAGCGAATTACGTACAAATGCCAAGCATGTGTGGTGTTGGCCGTTCGGTCTAGCGGTTGAAATTGCGGATGATCGACCAGTCGCAGTTGATAATATTCGGCCAATTGTTCGCGTTGACGCCGAAATCGCTCGAGTTTCTTGAGTTGGCTATTCGCCAAGGCAGCTTGTATATCCGTCAGTCGATAGTTGAACCCGAGTGTTTCCATGTCGTAGACGTGGGCCGACGCCCGTTCCCGTTGACGAAAGTCGGTGGCAATACCGTGATTGCGGAATTGTCGCAATCGTTGGTAATAGTCCTTATGAGGCGTTGTAATCGCGCCACCTTCGCCACTGGTGATTGGTTTTACCGGATGAAAACTAAAGCAGGTTAAATCGGCAAGGTTGCCCACGGGTTGTGTACCACAAGCGCCACCTAAAGAATGACAAGCGTCAGCGATCAGCGTTAAGCGATGTTGATCACACAAACGGCGTAATGCACAGTAATCCGCTGGTTGGCCCGCATAATCGACGGCCACAATCGCGCGAGTTGCGGAGGTAATCTTGCCCGCCACGTCATCGACATCAATGAGCAATGTTCGTGGGTCTACATCGGCAAAAATTGGCTTGCCGCCTTGGTATAGCACGGCATTCGCAGTTGCCACAAACGTTATCGCTGGAACGATAACTTCATCGCCAGGACCGATCCCGCAAGCGGCCATGGCGGCATGCAGCGCCGCGGTACCGTTGGAGATCGCCACCGCATGAGGAGCTTGAACGCGCTCGGCCAACGCCGCTTCAAAGCGATCAATCGTGGGGCCGGTGGTCAGCCAATCTCCTTCGAGAACTTCCACTACAGCGCGGATGTCGTCGCGTTCGATGGTTTGTCGTCCATACGGTAACATGGCAATACACTCTTTCCAAAACCATGGTCAAGGAAACCAGCTTGCTAAGCGGCAGCAGTTTGGACTTGATGAGGGCTGATTGCTGGGCAGTGTGCGGCGATTAATTTGCGCAAATCGCTCGGGCTCAGCCAATCCGGATTGCTGTCGCTGGAATACGAAAATCCGACGGCACAGGGCACACCCTCGCTGGGGTAGACGGCCGCTTGGTTGGTCCAGCTGTGAAACATCGGTTGAATGACAAAATGCTGTTCAAATTCCAACGTCTGTCGCGCTTCATCGGCGGGAATCATACATTCATGCATCTTTTCTCCAGGCCGAATACCAATCGATTTCCAGGCGCATTCCGGAGCAACGGCTTTGGCTAAATCTAATACGGTGGCGCTGGGAATTTTCGGTACAAAGATCTCACCGCCGCGCATCCAGGCAAACGCCGTAAGCACCAGTTCAACACCTTGTTCCAAGGTAATAATGAACCGTGTCATTTCCGGATCGGTAATCGTGAGAGAGCCGCTTGCTCGTTGGCGCTGGAAAAGTGGAACGACCGACCCGTTGGAACCCAATACATTGCCATAACGCACGACGCAAAATCGAGTTCCCGTATCGCCAGCCAGCGAATTGGCAGCAACAAATAGTTTGTCGGAACATAATTTTGTTGCGCCATATAAATTGATTGGGCCAGCTGCTTTGTCGGTCGATAGAGCGACTACGCGTTCGACCCCACAATCCAGTGCAGCATTAATCACATTCTCAGCGCCACCGATATTTGTGTGAATACATTCTTGCGGATTGTACTCGGCCATATCGACATGTTTCATCGCAGCCGCATGAATGACACAATCAATATCGCGCATGGCTCGTTTTAAACGATCAAGGTCGCGAACATCGCCGATGAAGTAACGAATTTGAGGATATTGTTCGGTCGGAAACATTTCACGTCGCAACGTGACATGTTTCTGTTCGTCGCGACTAAATAATACCAGTCGCTTGACTCCTTGTCGCAAAAGTTCCTTCGCACAGGCTTTGCCAAATGAGCCGGTCCCACCGGTAATCAACACCGATTTTCCTTGTAACTCATATCCCTCCTGCATTTGCCATTCCCTGCTCATCGCTGACTTCCTGTCGTTGGTATAACGGTGCGTTTTTTCGCAATGTTGAATCAAGATAATCAAATGCGAACCGGCCAACAATATGAATTGGCAAGTGCTAGCATGTTTGCGAAATAGGCGTCAAGCTTGCGTTTCTGCCAAAATGGGGCGATGGTCCTCATTCGGATATCGCACAGCTCGCACGGTTGCCGGTCAATTCAAACAAATGGCTTTACCGTTGCTGCCGATATCCTCAGCGGCTAGACGCAAGTGTGCCGCTACAAAACCGACTTTTTATGGTTATCCAGGAATTTTAGTGACTGGCTGGTGACGATTCGATTGCAATAAACCAGGACAACTATTTTTCTCGGAGCTTTATCTTGCAATCGACGCCCGCCCGAATCAGTCGTTCGTGTTTTTCGTGGTTAAATCTTTTGGTTATCCAGGAATTTTAGTGGCTGGCTGGGGACGAACTTCAGGTTTCTCTAGTCGATTGGCTACGATTGATGAAGCGTCCCGATCTACTCTGTGTGACCCTCGCGAAAGTACGTGTCGCGTCGGATTCAATCTTGCCGGCAATTCCCAGCAACCAGTCTGACGCCCGCCCGAATCAGTCGTTCGTGCTTTTCGTGTTTTTCGTGGTTAAATCTTTTGGTTATCCAGGAATTTTAGTGGCTGGCTGGGGACGAACTTCAGGTTTCTCTAGTCGATTGGTTACGATTGATGAAGCTTCCCGATCTACTCTGTGTAGCCATCGCGAAAGTGCGTGTCGAGTCGAATTCAATCTTGCCGGCAATTCCCTGCAACCAGTCTGACGCCCGCGCGAATCAGTCGTTCGTGTTTTTCGTGGTTAAATCTTTTTTACCACTAGATTCCTCGAAGAGCCCTTTTTATTCATCATGGATTAGCAACTGTAAGCCGCAACGACCGAATTTTCGGCAAGTCAAACCGTCGACGTTTAACTGCAAACTTAAAAAGATTCCCCCAGACCACAATCGAATTCACAAGCATTAGCTGCCAGGCAACTTGCCAAATAATAATTTAGTTTTATTTTCGAAAGGCCATGATAACCCAACAAACGATTGCTCCGATTGCGATTCCAATACCCGCAACCGTTTGAACAGTAGGATTTGTCAACGTCTGAACAAATCCAAGGCCCGGACTTATGCTAAAAACGGTGGCCAACGTCACCAAAGGCAAGAAGAACCCAGCAAGCAGATTAAGTCGATGCCCTTGTTTCGACATCATATGGGCCGAAAGACTTTGCTCTTCCGCACGCCGCATACGGGTCAAGTTCATGGCGCTTTCAATTTCTTCGGTGAGCAGCTCGCCAGTTCGCGATAATTCGTAGGCTTGGTCGCGAAGGTTGATTAGTTCTCGCACGTCCGGCATCGATTCGCGCGCGTCCTGTAACGTCTGATAGAAATTCCGTGCTGATCGTCGAAGAGGGATGATGGATTCGTTTAGGGACATGAAATCGTCTGCAGTTTTGGCCGAGTCGGATAGTTTTTCAAGCTGCACAAACTGTTGAGCGTATGTGTCCAATACATTTTTTAAATCGCTTAATCCTGTCCCACGACCGCTCGAAAGCCAGTTGCCATCGGGCCCGCGGTAAATGATCCGATGGCCACGTTTTCGTTCATTGGCCGCGGGCGGTTCATGAATTACCAATAGCAGATGGTTGCTTTCGCACATCGCCCGCTGTCGACCTGGCTGGTCGCCCAGTCGCCGATGAAAATAATCGGGTATTTCCCAAGTAGGCGGAATCAATTTCGATTTTGTCATAATGCCTCTTGGCGGGTTGTTCGTTGGACGCTGCTAGATCTTGGGGTACTCTTTAAATCTTAGTCAGAGTCAAAAAAGTGTCATACCGTAGTCGCCGCTGTCCTCAGCATCGATTGGTGTTTAGCGTTCTAGCTTCCAAACTTCGCTTCCTGCCAGCAAGCTGGTTTGGGGGCGACTACTGTAGTCGCCGCTGTCCTCAGCGGCGATTGGTGTTTAGCGTTCTAGCTGTCAAACTTCCGCTCCTGCCAGCAAGCTGCTCATCGTACCACACAAGTCTTCAGGAATTATTAAATTTTTGGTGAACCCGAGGTTGGCCACAGTAGTAGTTGTGTTATTGAATGGATTCCCAGTAATATCGATTACGGAGATG
>JBGSMY010000228.1:0-19989 GCA_041739975.1 Pirellulaceae bacterium | reverse complement strand
CATACTCAACCATATCGTCAAAATCAATCAAAAATGGCGCGAGATTCCTCTCGCTACTTGACTAACTTTAAGACAACCGCTGTCCTCAGGCTGACAATCGACGACTAATTTCTGGCAACCAAAATATAGAGAGCTTTCTATGCCGCCGCTGAGGACAGCGGACGGCTACTGTAACAGCGGACGGCTACGGTAGGTCAGCTTGTCCTCAAGCTGACAATCGACGACTATTTACTGGCAACTAAAACAAAGTAAGCTTTCTATGCCGCCGCTGAGGACAGCGGACGGCTACAATAACAGCGGACGGCTACAATAACAGCGGACGGCTACAATAACAGCGGACGGCTACAATAACAGCGGACGGCTACAATAACAGCGGACGGCTACAATAACAGCGGACGGCTACAATGGCAACAAAGTCAAAATCATTTTTATCCGCAAAACCGACACCGTGTCAGTAGTCCTTAATGACGACATTTCCGGCAAATCCTTGGAAATCCGTCGCGTGATTGTCCAAAGTCCGCTTTTTCGTCGATCTCTTTCTTTAATGCAACGTACATTGAGATAGCGCGGTGGTGAATTCGCCGCCGTTTCCGTTGTAAATAGGCCAAGTCGCTGTAAAAGCGGTTTGCATTTGCCCACGAGGTTTCGTTTTATGGACAGTCTTAATAATTCACTGGCGTCGCTAAACGATTCGTTGATCGCCACTCCGGCAGAACAATCGATTCCCTTTGTCGATCGTCGCGATAGTCAAGTACAACGGAAATCTGCTGGAATTGAACGCCGTCAGTTTACTAATTCCTTTGAAGGCCTTTCGCCTGATGCGGCTGAACTAGGACGCGCCATCGATCTTTACAAATTGAACAACCGTCGGCGGTTCATCAATTATGAAGAAATGCTGCAAGTCATCCGCAGTTTGGGTTATCGCAAATCTTAACGGCGCGGTTAGCTTACGTGGTTTTGCGATTGAGGCTGTCCTGAGACAGCAATTTAGGCTGTCCGCAGACAGCGATTGAGGACAATCGCCCAACTCTGCAAATCCTGCCCAACTCGATCGCAAGTTTTTTCAGATTTTCTCGACACTATACTATGTTGCCGTTTTAAGATTTGTGAAAAACAGTATCAACCCCTAGAACAGTCGAGGGGTATTGATCGCGCGAGAATGCAAAATTAGAAAGCGACTTTGCGTCACGGTTGATACTTCCAAAGCATGATCCCGGCCCCCATCCAGTAAAATGCCGTGTAAGCCACCGCGGTCAATAACCATTTGCTCAAATGCCAACGCCAACCGGATCGATTCTTCCAGAAACGAATCGCAAGTAGAAACGGTAGCGCCGCAGGATAGCCGGTCAAAAAACTCCACTCAAACGCTAGACTTAGCCGACGGCAAATCAAGAAATATCCAATGATAGACATGACAAAAATTGCAAAAGCCGTGCGCGTCAACCAAGGGTATTCAACGGGATCGCCTCGACGCAAACTGGCCAAGGCCACGACCCACTGAAAGGCAATCGCCAAACTGAGTGGCCAAGTGAATTCGAACTCGTCCGTCCAATAACTCAGCCATGTTGTCCCTAGCAGCCCCAGCCCAAACGCAGTCCCGGTCCAAACCCCATCATATGCTGCGGCATACCTTTTTCTGCCGATTCGCCAGGCCAGTACCTCCGCAACCAAAATTCCCACCACAGGCGCCACGGCCCATCCACATAAAAGCGTAATCCAGTACCAACGTAACAGCCATTGAGGCGTCGGAGCCGTCATGGCATATTCCGGCTCGACGCTTAATATCCACGCCGACCAATCGCGGTAACTGGCCACTGGCAACTCCGCGGCCGTCAACATAGTTTCCGCGTCCACCGGCACATCGCGCGGATCGCCAAGTGCAACACAAACAACACGAGAATGATCGCGGACGTAAACCAGTCCATTAAGCAACATGGGTTGAGTCCAACAGATCGAACCGCCCAATAAGCGAACTCGTCCGATCTCGCGATAACTTTGCGGATCGGCCCAAGCGACAATCAATTCGCCCACATCATTGAGCATAATGAGTTTGCCATCGGCCTGGATTACCGCAGCATGACCGATCGTGGACGATGCGGGAACTGATGCATCCGTTTCCAGTTGACGCCGTTCGCGCAATGAGCCGTTTGCCCAAGCTTCACGGGCTGAGGCAAATTCGATGCACCGGAATAAACCGCGCGAAGGTCGATGAACTTTAGATTGCACATCGACCAAATCAAATCCATACAGATGATCGCCAACCAAAATGGTTGAGCAAACGTCATTGGAAAGCAATTCGCTTTCTCGCCGCAACTCTAACGTGGGCGAGTCATTTCCGACGATTTCGATCCACATTGAACCCGAGCGAAATGGTCCGGAAAACCACAACACCGGCTCGCGATAAATGGGCCAAGCCGAATGTTCATCGTATCCTTCGCTGAGCATGATCGTACTGAGAACCGCGCCATCCCGAGCATCGTAAAGTTGAATTGCGTTTTTCAAATAGCCCACCACAAGTCGTCGTTTTCCATATTCTATGGGCAGTGCACTGGAATGGCTGATCGGTTCATTTCCGCTTTGCCAAATCGTCGCGCCGTCGCTGGCTCGCAGTGCTACCATGGACGCGTTGCTGCCGCCCACCGGCAAATAAATAACTCCGTCAACTAAAACCGGCGAGCAGGAGTAGCCGAACTCGATTCCTTTCGCTGCAAAACGCTCAAGCAAATCGAATTGCCATATTACCGTGCCATTTAGTTGATCGAGACAGCCCACCGTTCCTTGCGGTGAGGTGAAATACACGTATTTCTGATCCAATGTGGGCGTCGACTGTGGTCCCGGATAAAGGCCAGCCGGATCGTAAGGCCAACTGTGTTGGTACTCCCACAAGGTCGCGCCGGTCAGTGAGTCGAGACAAATTAAATATTGTCCGGTAACTGTTTGGTACTGCGTGAAGATTCGGTTGTTGCGACCGGTGACGCTGGAGTAACCTTGACCCAGGCTACGATGCCAGACAACTGGTGGTCCCTCAGCGGACCACTCTCCCAGTAGATTTTTTTCGGACGAATTGCCGTCGTAATTGGGCCCACGCACAAAATCCCAAGTCGCGTTGTCCGATGGAGAAGACCTGGAGTTGGCATCATGCGCTCTAGGGATGATTTGGCTTGGATCGGAGACGTTCCGTTCCGCTAACTGAGCAGATTCCTGAGTTGCTGGTTGTGCACCATTGAGGCAGCCTTGACAGCTCAGCCCGGAGAGCGACCAGATCAACACACCCGCAAAACAAACTAAACGCGACTTGGCCCATAGTTTTTTCGAACATTGGTTTGTGCAGTTCATCGTTTGCTTTGTTGTTAAGCGCGTTTCGCAACGACATCGGTAGGAGTTGATTTGCAGTCTAATCGTTAGGCACTGGATTCGTCAAGTTTCGCGTGGGGCGCCAAGCGCGGTGTCCTGTAAATTTGAGCTCCGAGCGATATACTGAGGGCAGTCATAGACCCTTAACTTTGTCAGAAACATTACGATCATGAACACGACCTCCGCGACCTCAAGTTCGCTCGGCATCGCAGATATTCAAGGTGTTCGATTGCACTTAAGCCATCCTCACGAGGTCGTCCACGAGTGGATTGGCCAGCAAGAGGTATTGTTGCAACTTTTGGCGTGTTGGATGATTGTCGATCCTCGCGACATGCCTTTGACACCGCGATTAGTAGGTGTGCCTGGCATTGGGAAGACGGCCCTGGGGATGGCTGCTGCTCAACGGCGACAACAAGACCTTTATATTTATCAATGTACGGCCGATACTCGTCCGGAGGATTTGTTGGTAACTCCCGTTTTGGCTGATAACGGCAAAATTGCTTACCATGCTTCGCCATTGGTAACGGCCATGATTCGCGGCGGGGTTTGTATATTGGACGAGGGCAACCGCATGAACGAGAAATCGTGGGCTTCGCTTGCACCACTTCTCGACCATCGTCGTTATGTCGAATCGATCGTGGCCGGAATCTCGATCAATGCTGACCCAAATTTTCGATGCGCCGTTACCATGAACCAAGATGAATCGACATTTGAAATCCCTGACTATATTCTCAGCCGCTTGCAACCAACGCTCAATCTCGGATTTCCCAATCGCGCCGACGAAATGGCAATTCTAAAATATCACTTGCCATTTTGCTCCGAAGACATGTTAGCGATGACGGTTGAGTTTTTGCAGCATTCTCACGAGCTGAAGCTCGATTTTTCGTCGCGCGACGGAATTAATTTGTTGCGATTTGCACTCAAACGAATGCAGCAGGATCCCCAGCACCCGTTGGCCAGCGATCAAGCTTGGCTCGAAGCTTTGGAAAAGTGTTTGGGGCCAGAGGCCTTGAATTTGGAAGAGATGGCGCAATCGCGGAAACAATCATTGGGCGGACAAATGTTGCCAATGGGGTTTGGTGATTTTTTCTTTGCCGCGGATGACGAGATGCATCCCGATGCCGAAGATGAGAATGATGACGAATTCGATGATCACGACTCGGAAGATGACAGCGATCGGTGGAGTGACCGATGACTCGCCAAGCGATTGCTGATCTTTTGAGTATTGGCCCTCATGTTACGGCGTTGCCAATCGTGCATGGCAGTGGCGATTTTGCTTGGGAAGTCCGCCGCGCGATGTTACAGGGTCAATGGGATTGCCTTGCCGTTCCTTTGCCGGAATCGTTTCAGCCCGCGGTGATGCAAGCCATCCAGGCTCTACCTCATCCGAGTATCGTGACTGCTGTCGAAAACGGAGCAACTTGGCAAAATTGGCTGGCGCCTTCGTCGTCCGATGGCGAACAATCGACCGGCAATCGCAATAACAACATTCCTGAACCGCAAGTTAGTTATGTGCCGATAGATCCGTGCCAGGGCGTAATTGCGGCGCTGCGCGTCGCGGCCGAAGAACGAATGCCAATTCGATTTATCGATTTGGAAACGGACCCTTTCATTCCACAACGCCGATCGTTACCGGATCCGTATGCCCTCAAGAAAGTTGCGTTGCCGCAATTTGCGGCGGCCATCGTTCCCTTTTTGCAGCGTCCGGATCATCCTCAATGGATTGCGCGGATTCGCGCGATGGCTTACCAATTGCGAGAACTGTCGGTCGATTACCGCCGAATCTTATTTGTCTGCAGCGTGCTTGACTGGCCCTGGGTGCGCCAAGCTTTTTTTGATCGCGAGTTAGAGTTACCAGTGGAAAGCAGTGGCGGTCGCCCGGAAATTCACTCGTTGCGCGAGTCGTCTTTGTATTTTCTGATGGGCGAATTGCCGTTTATTACGGAGCTATATGAACAAGCACGAGTTGATTTGGACGACGACTCGCGACTTTCAATCGATGGCATTAAGCAATTATTGTTGACGGCGAGGCAAAATTATTTGGCCGACTATCAAAAACGTGCGCGGCGGATCACTCCGCGAATGCTGGGTCAGTGCCTGCAATATACTCGCAACCTCACGTTGCTTGAGGGCGGATTTCGGCCGCAGTTGGTAACGTTGGTGACCGCGGCCAAACAGGTTGCCGGCGATGGTTTTGCAATTCACGTCTTGGAAACAGCCAAGCAATATCGGTTGGGCACCAGCCCTTTATGGCCTCAAGTTCAAATGGGACTCGATCAAATTCGGTTGCCAAATCGAGAGGTTTATCCGGCTGTCAGTCGGTTGCCGGGCGCCCCGTTGGTGTGGTCGCGTTGTGAGCTGGTCCCGCGGCCCGACAAACAGGATCAACGCAAATGGTCACAACGTTGGAATCCCATGCAACAATGCAGTTGGCCGCCAGAAGACGAGTTGATCGAAAATTTTCGCAGTACCGTGTTTGATCGAGCGCGAGAATCGATGGGGGCCGACCTTGCAAAGACAGAAAAGTTTTCGACCAGTATTAAAGATGGCATTGATATGCGCGATACGCTGCGCAATTGGCATACCGGTGAAATTTATGTCAAAGTTCTGCCACCCATCAAACAAGGCCGATTGGATACGGCTGTCATGCTATTTGATTCGCCAGCCGATCCGCGCGACTATCCTTGGCGGACGACGTGGTTTGCCGAACACGAGAACGAGTCGACATTGGCTTTTTTCGGTACTGATTTTGCGAAGGAGCCGGTAGGGCCGGGGATTTGTTTGTCGACCTATGGCGGGGTGATGTTTCTTTACCCACCGCGACCCATTCGCGATATCTGGACCGATCCCCGATTGAATTTTGCCGAGACTTTAGAGGAGCGACTGTTGGCAGCCGCCTGCTTGCATAGCGAGTGTCGCCATATTGCCTTGGTCAGTCCGGGTCCACCTGGTCTTGCTTGGCGTCAACTGGCGAAACATTTTGGCAAGTCCTGGGTGCATCTACCATTGCAGCGATTTAGTGATGCGACCGTACAGCAATTGCGGATGGTACATGTCCTCAATGGCAAACAAGTTCGCAGTTATGCAGCGCAATTTATTCGCAAGGTGTAAACCACACGATAGCAACTATGATTTTACGTGACACTGTTTTTCCTTTGTTTACCAGTCGCACGCTGTATCAAGCGGGTCTTTTGGCATTGGGATTTGCAGCTTATAGTTTGATTCCACTACTTAAAGAGAATTCAATTTATCGCGATATCGGTGACGTACCCCATGAAATTCACGCGGCACTGTCCTTAATGTTGGGAGCGTTATTAGTATTCCGTACTAACACAGCCTATTCGCGTTGGTGGGAAGCCAGAACGTTATGGGGCTCCTTGGTAAATGCCAGCCGCAATTTATCGATGAAGCTAGTTGCTTTTGGACATGTCACCCAGGATGAGGCTCAAGACATTCGCGGAAAGCTGGCCGATTTTCCCCGAATCTTGACCAGCCACTTGCGCAAACCAACGCCTCTGGCTGATCCCGAAAAACCGCCGATCACACGGCACTTGCCGATGGCACTCGTTCATCAGTTGTATTTGTGGATCGAACGAAAACGACAATCTGGATTGATCGATGGTGATGAACTGCGCGTAATCGACGCGGAACTTGCTCGATTTATGGATATCTGTGGTGGTTGTGAACGCATTGCCCGTACGCCTTTGGTTCGTTCATATCGAATATTCGCGCGGCAGTGCATTATTTTGTTCTTGTTAACCTTTCCGTGGGGCGTGGCAGAGGCCTTTCAATGGTGGACGATTCCTTTAACTCTAACGATTAGCTATTTCATGTTTGGGATGGAAATTGTCGCCGAACATGTCGAAGATCCGTTTGGACTGGATGACGACGATCTGGATTTGGATAGTCTTTGCGATACGATCGACAAATCGGTCACGGAAATTTTTCGAAGTCTAACTGAAAGTCCAAATATATCCTGATGATGTCGAAATTTGATTTGGTTTTCCTTGGCAATTGTGCCAATGGGTTGACTTGGTATGTTAGTCAGTGCAGGCAATGTCAAATTGACCGTGACCAACACGGAGCTGGGCCATTACCAGAACCGTTCAACGACCGTCGAGACAGACGACCAATTTTATCCCTTCAACCTAAAGTTGACTCATGAGCAAACTTCATCTATTTCAGAACCTGATAAATTTGGCCGCCGTTGATGGACGATTTGCCGAAGAGGAAGTAGCTTTTCTGGCTCAACGGGCCGAACGTTGGGGGATCTCCACCGAGGAGTTCGAAACGGCGATTGTGGGGATCGAACAAGGCCACTTGGAAATTAAGCTGCCAGAATCTCGCCTTGAGCGCGAGCGACTGTTGGCAGAGATGATTCGCTTGATGGCCGTTGATGGTGACTTGGCGGAAACCGAAAAGCAAATGTGTGCCACGGTGAGCGCGCGGATGGAACTGAGTACGGTGGAGTTCATGCGAGTTCTCGATCGCGTTCTCGCCGAAACGAAGTAATAACGACAATTTGATACGCTTGATCCTCTTTGGTCGATTTGCGATATTATTGGTAATGAAACGATAATTGAATCAAGCCTCATGCAAATGGAACGATTGAGATGTACCGTATCGTAATCGCGTTCGTAATTTCTGCAGTCTGGCTCTTGAACCCCCTGTCGCCGACTTCGGCTGCAGCTATTCAAGATCCCGCAGTGTCCGAGCCGTCGTCAATTGAAACGGTCGATTTTGCCAAGACGATCAAACCATTTCTCGAGCAGTATTGCGTTCGTTGTCATGGGCCGAATAAAAGCGAAAGCTTTCGAGCCGATGTTCGAGACGATTTGTTGGCTTATATCGAAGCGGGCGATCCCGATGCCAGCGATGTATTCACCTCACTAACTTCGGACGACGACGACCTGTTGATGCCGCCAAAAGCTGAGACGATCCGTCCGTCAACAGCGGAGATTGAATTAGTCAAAGCCTGGATCAAACAAGGCGCAAATTGGCCAGAGGGTGTTGCGGTCATCGACCCGGCCGAAGTTGTCAAACCAGCGTTCGCTGAGAACGCTTCGGTCGGTGAAAAGCTTTGGGTCGGAGTTGGGGCGTTACACCCGGCAGCGGTGCATTTGCCGATTGGATTGTTGCTCGGTGCCGGATTGTTTGCGTTGCTTGGAATCCGCGGCAACTTTGTGATGAGCGACTGCGCTTACTACTGTCTCTGGGTTGGTTCGTTGACCTCTATTGTGGCCACGGCATTGGGTTGGTCATACGCGATCAATAAAGGTTATGGTGGTGATTTTGCTGAATTATTCGACATGGAAAAGTCGATTTTTTGGCATCGCATCTGCGGATTGGGTGTGACCATTGCCTCGTTGTTATTAGCGCTCTATGCCGCGGCCGCTCGATCAAGCGATCCCGATGATGGATTTTTGTGGAAGCTCGGGGCCATGTTACTCGCAATCGGTGTTGGTATTGTTGGCCATCAAGGGGGCGAATTGACCTACGGCGAAAACCATTACAACCAATTGTACGAAGCCATTGAGGACGCGACCGGTTTGGATTTGGGAACAAAAGCCAAGGGCGACGCGGCCGATAAACCCGCAGACGATAACAAATCTGATGCTGAGAATTCTGACCCCCAAGCTCAAGGTGGGGCAAACCTCAGGCGAGCAGAACTCAAACGGCAATGGCGAATCACCAAGCGGCGATAATTCCAAAACATTGGAACTCAAATCGGACAACTCGGAATCTGGTGAAAACAAACCCGGTACGACTAACCCGCCAACCGAAAATAAAGGCCCCGGGTCTGGCGGAGAACAATCGAATAAAGCCGAAAATGTTGGCTGATAGCTGGCTTTTCAAATACCTAGGCCGCCCAATGGAAATCTTCAATCGGGACGGTCCTTGCCTTGAGCCTTTGCGGCGATACTGATAAAATCCGGCCGCAGTGATCGCCCTTGGGTAAGCCCCAAACGCCGCACGACATATTGATATCCTCTAGTTATACATTTTAGGTTCGCTCATGAAGATTGCAGTTATCGGTGGTGACGGTACCGGGCCCGAGGTAACCCGCGAGGCTCTAAAAGTTTTGGCCGCCGTCGCGAAAATTGAGGGGTTTCAATTTTCGCTGACCGATCTTGATTGGGGTAGTGAACGTTACATGCGGACCGGCGAAATCATTCCTGCCGGAGGTATCGACCTGCTACGCAAACACGATGCAACTTTCTTGGGTGCCGTGGGACATCCCGATGTTAAACCGGGCCTGATCGAAAAAGGCCTGCTATTGACGTTGCGATTCGAACTTGATCAATACATTAACTTGCGCCCCGTTAAACTCTACCCGGGCGTCGAAACTCCTCTGGCCGGCAAGACCACCGCAGACATCGATTTTGTCGTTGTACGCGAAAACACCGAAGATTTGTATTGCGGCATCGGCGGGTTCATGAAAAAAGGAACGCCCGATGAAGTTGCCACACAAACCGCAATCTATTCACGAAAAGGCTGTGAGCGCTGCATTCGCTGGGCGTTCGAATTCACGCGCAAACGCAATAATCCCAAAGGAAAAAAACTGACATTAGTCGCTAAGACCAATGTATTGACTTTTGGCCACGATCTGTGGATGCGAACGTTTGAAGAAGTGGCTCGCGAATACCCCGATGTCAAAACCGACTACAACAACGTCGACGCTTGCTGCATGTGGATGGTCAAAAGCCCCGAGTTCTACGATGTGATCGTAACGACCAATATGTTTGGCGACATCATTACCGATATCGGCGCGATCATCCAAGGCGGATTGGGGGTTGCCGCCGGTGGCAATATTAACCCCGATCCCGGTGGCACCAGCATGTTCGAACCCATGGGCGGCAGTGCTCCGAAATACACTGGCCAAAATGTTATTAACCCCATCGCTGCTATCGGCGCCATGGGCATGTTGCTCGAACATTCCGGTAAACCACAAGCGGCCACCCGTGTGATGAATGCCATCCAAAAAGTCACGGGGACCAAAATGAAAAGCCAATCGGCTGGCAAGATGGGGTATACCACCGAGCAAATTGGCGACTTGGTTTGCGAGATGTTGTAATGCTGGCTACCTACTTAGCTCGCTGAGATGGCGGCGGGTTGCAGCCAAGTCATGGGCGGCTCGGCGAATCTCTTGTGGTAAAGTTCGTGTGGTGTTTGTCGGGATTTCAACCGCGGCGGATTGCAAAAATTCGTCGATCCAACGCGCCGCCGCCTGGGCCGTTTGCTGATCGGGCCAACGCAGCCACGCAGACCCTGAATGGTGGCTACGCTGTTGGCGATGCAGTCGCCAAGCCGCCCGCAATTCACGCTCGCCTTCAACATGCTGCCAAGCAATCGCCTCGGCGGAGGTATCGGTTGCTAAATAAACTGGAACTAGAAAACTCGATTCGATCGAGTGTGGCTCAGCAATCCCAGCGACAATTGGGCGACGGCCCGCTGCACGACAATTCACCTGAATCATACCGCCACGCCAACTCATCGGAACTCGATATTGGACGATCAAGTCGCGCGACCCTTCTAATGCATATTGCGGCGAAGAGTGAAAGCGAAAAAACGTACCTGTCCCACGCTGAACGGTGCCACTGGCGACTAACAAGTCCGCCGGTGGCAACTTGTTCAGTTTGGTAATTGCATTCTTATTGCCCGATATTTCTAAAAGGCCGCTGGTCTGAAACGCGGCCGCAATGGGGGCCGTGTTCAGTTGAAGTTTACCCTGCGTTTGTTCGTGCTGTTCAATACTGATCAACCCATCAATTTCGGTTTGCATCAGCGTGCGCGGTTGATAATCGACAACGGACCATGCTGCCGATAACCAAGTAACCTCGAACCGGAATTCAGTGGCGATTTCCCGCTGCCCCGCTTCCATCCAACTGCTGACTGGAATCAAAAGCTGTATCACGCGCTCCCGCGGCGGCTCAATCGTGTCCAAATCACTTGGCAACGGGATCGCTTCGACAATGGCTGGGACGTCAAATCGCGCCAGCGGCTCTTGGGCACTCGCCCGACGGCAACTCGCAAAATCCGCGCTGCCGAAAATGATAAAGGTCAATAAGGCTATCGCTGTAAACGAAGAATTGGTTGATGCTCGTAAAGCGGACATTGGTAATCCATCCCTCCCCCAGAGTTACTCGCGCCGGTCGGATTCCCTCGCTGGCCAACCCGCTCGCGATGCAATTAAAGACTCCTTCATGGAGAACCACCGCGAACTGTTACGTACGTCACAGGTAAGCAGTTCAAGGAAATTTGTTAAACGGAGGCACTGTAAGAATGGCGAAGTTTTTGGTGCGGTTTATGCCTAAACATTCTATGGGCCGTACGCAAATCGTGCTGTTGGCATTGAGATCAGTTTTCTTAGAAGCGAATCCTAGTCTGACGAAACGGTGGCAAAATGGGTGGGTTGAGTGGATTTTTCCTTTTCATTGCAATCGCTTCTTTTCGGTAGCCGCGCTCCAATCGGGAAGGAAATGCGGGTTAGGCTTTTGTATGGCTAACGACTTTGAGTGCCTATCTGACGGAAAAGCGACGGACGTTTGGGGTGACGTTCAAAAACCTACGGGGGGTGGTTACACGGCGGGCTTCGCGCCGATAACGTTGATAAATTTCCACAACCGACCGGGAATGACGTTTTGATCGATTGAAGATAGCCAAATTGTCTTGTTTGATCGATTTAAGGTAAACGCGCTATCAATTGTTGCTTGATCGATTGAGGACCACGGCGCTGCTTAGTTAGTCTTTCGGCTTGCGCTGGTAGGTCATCAACAAAATATTGCTGGTCTGTGGCGATTCAAATTCGGTGGGGCGTTCCCCTTCGCCAACTTCGTAACAGACAACCAATTTTTCTTCATCAAACTTGAAAATCGTTTTGATCTCACGACCTTTACTGGGCCCTTCTTCGCCAATAATGTTCATCGTCCACACTTTTTGCGTGACATCGATTTCCGTACGCCCTCGATCTTCGACATTGCCTGCCACGACAATGTATTTGTCTTTCGAAATCTCTAATTGAATCGTTTTCAGCACTTCCTCGGGAAAATCGTTACCGCCTATTTTGGCGGCAACGGGGATCCATTTACCTTGCAGCTTGGCTAATACTTGCTCCTTAGTTAACGGTTCGTCAACTTTGTGTTGGTCCGATACTTTTTCCGTCACTTGAGCAATAACGAACGAGCCAGAATAAGCCGCTGCGATCATAACAACTGCGATCACAGCCCAAACACGTCGATTTTGCGGTCGTCGATACATTGAATTCTCTAATCTGGAAAAACTGCCTCACAAATTTGGCCGGGAAGTGTTATTGTACGGAGCGAGCGTAAACAACGGAATAGTTGAATTTATTGTTTTTGACTGGGAAAAAAACTGGTCGAATCGCTCTGGCAACCAGAAATAATCTGGAAAAAACTGGGGAACTTTCGTTAGGCACACGACTATTGGCCAGCGACCATAGCCAATTGGTCTACCGATATCGGACAATTAGCATGTCTCGAGGACTAGTGCTGGTTTACTCAACCTAGCCCAGTTATTTAACCCGTCCAGCACATTTTGGCAACCGTTTTATTGGTACTTCAGGATTACAGGTAAATGAACAAATACTTTTTTAAGCTGGCGCTTCAGACTTTAGTCTGGAGTTGTGGATTGGGAATCGCGGTGGCGGAAGATTGGCCGCGTTGGATGGGTCCACAGATGGATGGAGTTTGGCGCGAGTCCGGAATTATCAAATCGATTCCGGAATCGGGGGTCCCCATTGCTTGGCGACAACCTTTGGGGCCGGGATACTCCGGGCCCGCTGTTGCTAACGGCCGTTTATTTATCACCGACCGCACGGCCGATGATGGTGCGGGCGGTGCCGTAGAGAACGACATTCGCAAACACGGCGCGATTCCCGGTGGTGAGCGCGTGCTTTGTCTCAACACCAACGATGGCTCGATTGTTTGGCAACACCAATACGACTGCCCCTATAAAATCGCTTACCCACTCGGACCACGCTGCACGCCTACTGTCGACGGTGAACGAGTCTATACACTGGGCGCAATGGGGCGATTGATCTGTTTTGAAGCCAGTAGTGGCAAGGTTGTTTGGGAACGCGAACTAACAACCGATTATGGAGCAAAACCACCACCATGGGGTTATGCCTCGCATCCTTTAGTTGACGGTGAATTGTTGATCGTGCCAGTCGGCGGTGAGGGTTCGGCAATCGTTGCGTTTAATAAACTTGATGGCCAAGAAGTCTGGCGGGCGCTGACATCCACCGATGTGGCTTATGCACCATTGATCATCTATGAAAACGAAGGTGTTCGGCAACTCGTGTCTTGGCATGGCGATGGTATCGATTCGCTCAATCTAGTGAACGGCGAAGTATATTGGCACGTTACATTTCCAGATGAAAAAGCACAGGCAGCTGCCACTTCGATCGTCACACCCAAGGTTGTGGGCAATCGCTTTTTCATCTCCGAATATTACAAAGGCTCGCTGCTGTTAGAAATCGCGTCGCAGCCGCCTGGGGTTAAAGAAGTCTACCGCACTCATGTCGATGACCCACGTCACGAAAACTCTCTAAACGCTCTGATGACCACACCACTGTACAAAGATGGCCTAGTCTATGGCGTTACGGGTGACGGGGTTATGCGGTGCGTACGGTTGGACGACGGTCAAAAAGTTTGGGACAATCCCACTTGGCTCGGCAAAAAACCAGCCGCATTTGCCACCGTGTTTATTGTCGAAAATGACAACCAATGCATCTTAATGTGCGATAACGGCCAATTAATGATGGGCCGTTTTACCCCAGAAGGCTTTGAATCACTGGGTCAAATGCAGTTGTTGGAGGCCACCAGCGTCGCTCGCGGGCGAAAAGTCGTTTGGTCACACCCGGCTTTTGCCAACGGCCATATGTTCGCTAGAAACGACAAAGAAATTATCAGCGCGGATCTTCGCGAAACCAAGGCCCAAAACTAACCCAAGGCCCAAATTTAAATTCGATTACCGCGCTGACAAAATTTGAATTATCATAACTACGGGGGACTTTAGAGCGATGCTCTGGACGTCCCCCGTTTTTCGTCAACGATAATTTGATTTGAATGGCCTTAAGGAGATCGTTTTTATGTTATGCCACGCACCGTTGACTCGGGGACGTTTGGCCGCGGGATTGTCTTTGGCAATTGTTCTGCTGGCTACAGGCTCTAGTCGCATTCCCGACGAGTATATCAGCGGCATTAAATGGCCCGAACCGCCAGTTGTTTATCCGGGCGATTTTATGCATCCTCCCGCTGATGCCATCGTTCTGTTTGATGGTACCAGTTTGGCAGCATTCGAAAACGGCGACAAATGGCTGGTCAAAGACGGTTATTGCCAAGTTCAAGGCGGCGGAATCACTTCCAAACAAAGTTTTGGCGATTGCCAATTGCATTTGGAATTCGCTACCCCTGCCGAAGTCTCGGGTACCGGACAAGGTCGCGGAAATAGTGGTTTGTATTTGATGGGAAAATACGAAGTTCAAATTTTGGATTCCTACGAAAACAAAACCTATTTTGACGGGCAATGTGGCGCTATCTACAAACAACAACCACCAATCGTTAACGCTTGCCGTGGCCCCGGCGTCTGGCAAACCTATGACGTGATTTTTCGCGCACCACGTTTCAATTCCGATGGTACGTTGGCCAAACCGGCCGCGGTGACCGTGTTACATAACGGCGTTTTGATCCAAAACCATTACGAATTGATGGGTAATACCTTCTTTGATCGCCCGCCAGCCTATGAAGCTCACGCCGAAAAATTGCCAATCCATATCCAAGATCATGGTAACCCCATGCGGTTTCGCAATATCTGGGTCCGCGAAAACGTGCAACCCTTGGTCGGCGAAAAGTAATTCGTAACTAGTTTCCGCAAAATGCCCCATCGATCGGACGGTCGACGAATCTAATGATCGCTTGAGCCATACGTTAATCCCATAACGATTGCCCAAGAATCGGTTCCGGATGTCTTTGCCGGTAAGTCCCCAAAGTCGATAACCACGATCGACTTTGGGTGACTCCAGTATCGAAATGCAATCGCGGATTGAACGGTACTGCTAGCAGAGGTTGACGTTTCTCAGGAATCGGCATTGATCAATTGGCGTGCAAACTTTACAAAGCATCCTGCAAATGCTGCCGGTCGGTGGATATTGGCAATTGGGTTTGATTCCCACAGGCGGGTGAATCATCGCAACTTTGCCGGCACTCAATTGTTTGGCACGCTTTTTGCAAAATATTAAATGCAAATTCGACGAAGGATCGTCGCAATACAGACCATGGAACTCACACGTGTTATTAGTCAGGGAGGATAACTTGAAAACTTACATGAATTGGTTGGCACTGAGCAGTCTGGCCGTGATCATCAGCGCTTCATTTACTTGCGCGACAACGGCTTTGGCCCAAGGCCCAACTCCTGGAATCGTCGCGGTATTGGACGTCGCCAACGTTTTTCAAAGTAATCGAGAGTTCGACGAAAAAATGAAATTGATCCGCCAAGAAGCGGAACAACTTAAAAACACGGTTCAAAGCCAACAGGAACAAATTCGGCTCGATGCTCAACCCCTGCAAGGCATGCAGCCTAATTCGCCTCAAGCTAAACAGTTGGAATTGGAATTGGAGCAACGACAAGCGTCGTTACGAGCTCAAGCCCGTCAAAGTGAAGCCGATTTGTTGATTCGCGAAGCAGCCGCCTATTACGATACTTATCAAAAAATGCAAAGCGTTGTCACGGCTGTGGCTCAAGAAAATGGTATTAGCATGGTGTTGCGATTTGATGGTTCGACCATCGATCCTCAAAATCGGGCTGATGTAATTAAAGGTGTTAATCGAGCAGTAGTTTATCACCAAAATCTTGACCTCACCAACCTTGTGCTCGATCGCATGGGACCACGAGTTGCGACGGCCAACAATCCTAATTTGAAATAAGTCGAATTGTTCGGATGAGTTTTCACAAGTTGCGACCAAGCCTTCGCCTTGATTTGCAGCGTGAGTTCTATTGAGGCGTTCAATATCCTGGAAACCTAATTGCTTTCTCCAGCAATAGCCGCTTGGGCCAAAATCCAAGCGGCTGTTTGTTTGCGCACAACGTTCGCGAATGGCGAGGAGCGTCGACGATTGTGTCCAGTAGAGTTGCGGTTTGTTTGGGTGATTCGTGTTTCCAGTGATCGGGACTGACCACGAAAAACACGAAAGGCATGAAAAGACGAACGGCGAGAAAAGTACAAAGGGCATGAAAGGCGAGAAAAGTACGAAGGGCATGAAAGGCGGGAAGGGCAAAACGGACATGCCAAGCGCGAAATGCACAAAGGGCATGACGGGCGCGAAAAAAACGGGCGAAGTCTGAATCGAGTTCTAGGGTTGGTTATTAAATAGCAACTTACAAACCGTTAGGTGGCAATTCATCACTGGTTTGGGTAACGCGGACAACCTGATTGTTTCGCAATCGTTCGTTCCCCAGCAAAACGACACGTTCTCCCGCTTGCAAATCACCACTGATTTCGATCCAATCCCCCAGGCTTTGACCCGTTTTCACCGGCACGCCAACTACTTTGCTTTCGCTTTCCTTACCGACTAATTTAAACACTACCGGTTCTTTCCCGCCCAAAACCAACGCATCTTTTTTGATCAACAAACGGTCGCGTTCAAGACCGATCGCCAAACTGGCCCGCGCTAACATGCCTGGTTGCAAAACCGGGCGGCCTTCGACTAGCGGATTTGCAAACGTGCAACGAACCGGAAACATTCGCGATCTCTGATCGGCCTGCGGAATAACACCTTCCAGCAACCCCGTAATGGAAACTTGAACCCCATCAACTTGAATTGTAACGGCACGTGCCATGGTGTCCGGTTGAGCCAATCGGCCAATCACGCGTTCGACAAATTCTTGAGGCACATTAAAAATCATTTCCATCGTATCGATCTGAACTAAATCGATGACGGCCGCCCCACGAGTGGCCCAAGCTCCGACTTCGGTGAACTTGGAGACGACATAACCAGTAAACGGAGCCCGCACTTGATGTTTTTTCTTTTGGTCTTCTAGCCGCAAAATTTCCTGTTTCGCAGCGTCGATCCGCAGTTGCGCTTGCATCGTCCGCAACGAACGAGTTGCCTGCAATCGGCGGATGTCAGAATTGATTTGTGCCGTCAAAAATCCTTGGGTTAACGAAGCGCTTCGAGCTTGCTCTAATTCCAACGCTGCAACCGCACCGACTTGACTGGCCAGTCGTTCGAGACGCTCCAATTCTTTACCAGTTTGATCCTGTTTGGCCTTTGACTCCGACAGCTTGGCTTCTAAAACTTTGAGCTCTTCGGGAATGATTTGTGCCAACTCCTCGGCCGCTTGTTCAATTAATTCCAATTGAATCTTTGCGGCATCGATTTCAATCTGCAAGATCCCCGTGTCAAGTTCGGCCAATACTTCTCCTGGCCCATCGGCCGTCGGGCCGCTGACTCGCTGTCCAGCGTTGACGAATAATTGAACCACGCGGCCTTCGACCGCGGTGCCGATCGTAACTTGCTGAGCCGCTTGAATGGAACCAACAAAAGATTGCAGTTCCGCAAATCGTTGTGGCTGCACGAAACCAACGGCCACCGGAGCCGGCCCGGCGTCGCCTCCCGGTTGGGCAATCAACGCACTCGTTGGCACAGAACAACATATGGCCCACAACATAAATTTCAGCATGTACATATCGAATTCTTGACCTGATCTATCGAAATGAGGATCGGCAGTATGTATAACCGCTGACTGAAGCGTCGCGATTTTTCTTACAGCCTTGTAAATAGTTTACTCTAAAGATTTACCAGATACGAATTGCGGCGGCAGATATCTGAATCACCAGCCAGACTGAAGCGAACGGCAGACGGCCGCAAACCGATTGTAGGGGTTGCATGAATTCCATTAACAGGCCGTCGAATAAAAACGTGTCTATTTTTACCCACCCTGGTTGGCGGCCATTGCGTTGACTGCGGTTGCGAAATTCTATTTCCGGTTGGAAAAAAAACATTTTTCGATATCATCGAAGGCTTTGATCAATAATCCTCGAGAGCGCGATTTCCATGGCATGGATCAACGAAAATTTCTTAAAGCTACCCGCTGGTTATCTGTTTCCCGAAATTGCTCGCCGCGTTCAAAGCTATTTAAGCCAACATCCTCAGGCCCCGATTATTCGGCTGGGAATCGGAGATGTCACGGAACCTCTGCCACCCGCTATTGTTTCGGCATTACAAGCAGCGGTTGCCGAACAATCGAATCGCGCAACATTTCGCGGCTATGGTCCCGAACAAGGCTATGACTTTTTACGCCAAGCCATCGCCGCCAACGACTATCATAGGCACGGCATTGAAATTCATGCCGACGAGATTTTTGTTTCCGATGGCTCTAAATGTGACTGCGGAAATATTTTAGACATCTTTGGAACCGGAAACAAAATCGCCATCCCCGACCCAGTCTATCCCGTTTACGTGGATACCAATGTGATGGCCGGCAATAGTTGGGGGTTAGACCAAAACGGAAGATTTGCAGGTATCACTTATCTCGAAATGACCGCCGAAAATCAATTCCAACCACCGCTTCCCGCTACGCCGGTCGACATTATCTATTTGTGTTTCCCGAACAACCCGACCGGAGCCGTCGCCTCGCGCGAGACGTTAACCCAATGGGTCGAATATGCCCGCGCTCATCGCAGTATTATTTTCTTTGATGCGGCCTACGAGGCCTACATTCAAGACGACCAAATTCCACATTCGATCTACGAAATTCCCGGCGCCGATCAAGTTTCGATTGAAATGCGTAGCTTTAGCAAGACGGTCGGATTCACCGGATTGCGATGCGCCTTTACCGTGATCCCCAAGAAATTGATGGGGTACGCCAAATCGGGTGACGCGATTTCATTACACGGACTATGGCATCGGCGCCATACCACAAAATTTAACGGTGTTTCCTATCCAATCCAACAAGCCGCGGCGGCCGTCTATACGGCCGACGGACAAACTCAAGTTCGCGAACGAATTGCGTTCTACATGGGCAACGCCAAATTGTTGCGCGATGGATTGCAAGCCGCTGGTTTCCGGGTCTACGGCGGACAACACGCTCCTTATGTTTGGTTGCAAACCCCTCAACAACTCAAGAGTTGGGATTTTTTCAATTTACTGTTGGAGAAATGCCAAGTTGTCGGCACGCCCGGTAGCGGTTTTGGCAGCGCCGGTGAAGGCTATTTTCGCTTGAGCGCTTTTAATAATCGCGAAAATACACAAACGGCGCTCGATCGCATTCAAGGCGCATTTTAGAACGAATATTATTTCCTAACTTTCGATACAATTTCTGCCCGCTCCAAAACACGGATGATGGAAACGCGAATCCACTTGGAATTGAGTCATTCGTTGCGGTTGAATTGAAATCGGCCGGTATTGTGGTCGTGCAGTTTTTTATAGGTGCACGAACTCATTGCTGGCAGGGGCGAAAGTTTGACGGATAGAAATGCTGACCGCATTGCCGCTTAGAAACGCGGCAGCGATTGTTGGTTGGATTGTCCTCTGGCCGACAATTTCAAACGAAATAATGGTAACTAAGGTTGCGAGGTATAGGGGGAGCGGGGCCTGCCGACGGGACGTCGGCAGC
>JBGSMY010000192.1:0-16354 GCA_041739975.1 Pirellulaceae bacterium | reverse complement strand
TTGCAGTGTGGAGGGACGTTGTGTGTTGGTGCGTTAGCTGAAAGTAAGCCACCACCAGCTGTCACTGGTGGTTTGCAGTGTGGAGGGACGTTGTGTGTTGGTGCGTTAGCTGTAGGTAAGCCACCACCAGCTGTCGCTGGTGGTTTGCGGAGGTGGAGGCGCGAATCGATCAGCAAAGTCAAGCTTGGCCGAAACCACTGGCGACAGCCAGTGGTGAGTTACTCCCAGCTAACACGGCGCTCTTGCGCTGCTGAACAGCCGAAACCACTGGCGACAGCCAGTGGTGAGTTACTCCCAGCTAACACGGCACTCTTGCGCTGTTGAACAGCCGAAACCACTGGCGACAGCCAGTGGTGAGTTACTTCCAGCTAACACGGCACTCTTGCGCTGCTGAACAGCCGAAACCACTGGCGACAGCCAGTGGTGAGTTACCCTCAGCTAACCACTGGCGACAGCCAGTGGTGAGTTACTTCCAGCTATCCGCTCCCCGCTTCACTATCCCCGCTCCACTGCCTCGTTCCTATCCGCTAAAACCTAAATAATGTTACCTCAACCATTCCTTTTCCTTTATCACCAACGCTTCCATCGGTAATTCGATCCATCTCGGCTTTGTACGATACCCCATATGAAAACGACAGTTCGATAGTAACTTCGTGCTTCGTGCCGGGTACGGAAACCTGAACTGACAAAGCCGCTTTCAGAGACGCTGACACTGCCACTTTAACTTCGTCGCCAAAGTCTTTTGATTTCGTTCCGCCGCCAGTTAACTTAAACGAAAATTGCACTTTGTCGGCCATGCCGTCTTGCCCGATTTTTCGTAACAATTTATGAAGTTTGGGTTTCCATAAACTAAGCTCGGCATAAAATTTGGTGTTGATTTGGCTCGGCGAAATTCCGGTAATCGATTTCAGCGCTATTTCTTTAAGAACGGTTCGCTTATCAGCCTTGATCGCATACGCGGTAACTTCCAAAACGAGTTCTTGATTCGAATTTACTTTTACGGCATTCTTGTCGGCATCTTTTGGTTGCAAAAAATCTTTGGCCCGACGACTTGATATAGGCGCGTTTGCGGGGAATGTCGCCGTTTCGCCACGCTGCTGTAGGAACAAGTCGATCTTTCTCGATTTCATGGCAGAGATGACGTGCTCATTAATATAAATCCGATCAGCTGGAATACCTAGTTGAGACAACCATCGCGAAACATATTGGATGCCGCGATTCATCAACCCTCGCTCGATGTCTTCTTTGACCGCGTCTTCGGCAGCAGTTTGCGTAAGGTATCCAAAAATGAAAATGGATGGACTTGATTCTGGACGAGAATTGTTGCGATCCTTGAACTCACCGGCCAATCGAGTAAGTGTGCGCTGGTCGATAAGATGAGGATCCCGTTCAACAGTTGCAAAAAGACCCATTATTCAATCCTTTCAATCGGAGTTGCCGAGCTATTCTGACTTGACCTCCATTTGACGAAACGACCGGGAATCGATGCACGGTGTGTCGTTGATGTGGCCAGAACAATAATGTTCCTTGGACCACAAGATCATGCGAAAATAGAACTTCAAACACCCAACTCGGAAGAAAGGAAAAAAAATAAAAAATTCTAGAGGGGATAACCGGTAGAGTTGATGCCGATAGGACAAGGCAATCATATTGCAGCAAATATCGGCTAAATCAATCGCGTTTTTGGTGGCAAATGACCAAGTTTCAACTATTTTCCGTTCGCTGGTTTATTAATTTTTTATATCAACTATGGAGAAAGTCACCAGCTTGCCAAGTCGTAAACCCCTGGCTTGAACAATATCGCGTTGCCATAGTTACTGCAGCATTGACATTCGCCTTCACTGAACCTTGGTCTCAATACTATCAAGTTTTGTTACCACAACACTATGCGTGTTTCTCAAAGAGTTCTCGCAACGTGACAACCTGCAGCTCAAGTCGTTTGATCTCGCGGATCGTACTGTACTTTTCCATTTCTAACCACGCCCATATTTTCATAAAGGAAACTGCTAGAAATCCAAGCATGAAAGCAACCGACCAAACAATCAATTCTTTGGTTTCTACGGCCCAATAGAATCGGTAAGCCGCGTAGCCAGACAAGCCCAAGCATGCCAAACTGCAAATGACCATTACCGAATTAATCCAGCGGTTGCGACCGCGAAAAATCTGCAACGCTTGAGCCAACAAAGATTGTTCGTCAAAATTGGACAGTAAATCGGGAGGCGTTTCGTCTCGTAGTGCGGCCCGAATTTTATCGTCGAGATTGTTTTTACTGTTCATGGTGGTACCTTTCTGTTTGAGATAAACTTTGTTTTAGACTTTGTCGAAGGTGATACAGTTTTGATTTGATCGCGGATTCGGTATTGCCGGTCACGGTCGCAATTTCGCGAATTGCTAAATCGTATTCGTAATACAAAGCCAGCAAAGCGCGATCTGATGGCGAAAGTTCTTGGATCAATTTTTGGATTGCTGCGACATCACCTCTGTTGTCAGCCGGGTTCGAGTCAATGTTGACCGCTTTAACTTGCCGCAAGTCGGCCTGTTCGGTTCGATCGCGGACAGCTTTTCGCAAACAATCCATCGACTTGTTGTGGACGATGCGAAAAACCCATGCTCGAAACAAAGCGGGATCTTTAAGGCGTCCGATTCCGCGCAGAACGCTAATCCAGGTTTCCTGGACAACGTCCCGGGCTGCGTGTTGGTCCCCCACCAAACGAAAGGAATATGCCACCAGGTCTTGCTGAAACAAATCCGCCAAGCCACCGATCGCACTCGGGTCGCCAGCCTGGGTCTTAATTACCAGCAATTCGATCAGAATTTCTTGTTGATCACGAGTCATTCGAACTTTCGTATTTTCTAGTGATGCCCTTAAGTCGCGTGGATTGGCAATTGGTTGCAGTAATTTTCAAAAAAAATCTTACTAACCAAAAATTTTCGACGTTTCCGAGAAATTCTCTTACCAAACATTGAGTCCAGTTCGTTCAACCGATTTCCTGAATAAAAAGAAATAACAGTTGTACAGCGAAATAGCGACAATTCGAATCGGAAGGAAACCTAGAGATCGCCAGACCTCAAAAAACAGTTCAAAAATTATCCCTCCAGCTGGGTTTGTTAAAGACAACTTTGTCTCAAAAGTTGACGTCAACTGTGGCCTAGAAATATAGAAAACGAATCGGAATGCCACGATTGCTCTCAGGCGGCGCTCATCTAGCGAGCATCCTAATTTCGATTAAATTGATCAGACTGAACTGATTACATGTCTGGTTTTTTACAGTTAAAAAAAGTTGTCGCAATGATAACTTAACTTTTGGGAATGTTCGACCATGCAGACCGACCCAACCTCACCGCTGCACCAAATCCGCCAACATTCACGGCAATTAGTCCGCGAACTGAATGTGCTTAAAGTCGATTACCTCGATACGGGATTCACCTTTTCTCAATGTCACGTACTTTTCGAATTGTGGCAACACAAGGGTCTTCATTTGATGGAACTTGCCGAGCATTTATTGCTGGATAAATCAAATACGAGTCGCACACTAAAAAAGTTAGTGCAAATGGGATTGGTGAAAGCAGAAAAAGTCGAAGCTGACAATCGGCAAAAGCTGTTTCAATTGACCCCCAAAGGTGAGAAAGCACTGCGGGCCATCGTCGAATTGGCTGATGCACAGGTACAAAGCGCGATCGACAATTTGAGTGAAGGTCAACAGGCCACGGTGATTTCAGGGCTGAAGTTGTACGCAAACGCATTGACCAAATGCCGTTTGCAAGAGGATTTTGTCCTGCGGCGAATTCAACAGCGAGATAACGCGCAAATCGCGCAGATCATTCGCGATGTGATGACCGAATTTGGAGCGGTTGGCGCAGGGTATTCGATCAACGATCCCGAGGTCGGAACGATGTTCGCTAACTACCAAGACTCGCAGTCTTGTTACTATGTGATTGTCCGCGATAAAAAAATTGTCGGTGGCGGCGGTTTGGCACCTTTGGCTGGCGGGGATAAAGTGACCTGTGAGCTGCGAAAAATGTTTTTTCTGCCGGAAATACGTGGTCTAGGATTGGGGCAACGATTGTTGAACTTGTTGTTGAAAGAGGCGCGAGCCCGCGGTTATCGGCGCTGTTATCTCGAAACACTCGATCGGATGCCGGCCGCTAATGCACTGTATCGCAACAATGGTTTTCAGCCCCTCGATCAACCCATGGGATGTACCGGGCATACGAGTTGTGATCGACGTTATCTGCGTGAGCTTTGATTGCTAATTACTGCGGCCAAGCTACAAACGGTCTCGTAATGTTAGGACCCTTTTAGGACAAAGCACAGAAGACGTACCAACCCATAAGACTCTGCCACCGAAATATTCTGTCAGACTGTGGCTCTGAGAGCCACAGAGAGCACTTGGCTGGCAGTTGGTCAGTTCGATTCGACTCGCTCCGAGCGGTATGATGCAACAGACTGTTAATTCTTGAAGACCGCATCGTTGGCGTCCGTGTGGCGTCTCTCAGTTCTCACGAAAAACATGAGGTGACCAGTTTTCGTGCCTTTCGTTTTTTTTGTGGTCAACATTCCCAAACCAACGCGAATTGTCAAAATCCAACACACCAATATCGTTTACGCTAATTGCAAGGCAATTGTAGCGAATTCGTAGGCCCCGGCGATGTTGATCGACGAGCAAGTTTTATTTGCAACCTGCGATAGCCGGCTTTGCGGCAGAACGCGTTTGTGAATGATTGCGACCATGTCATTTGTTTTTTTATCTTAGATCGCTCGGCGCCCAATTCGTCGTTAAACAAGTATTTACATTGCGGTTAATTCTTGGTTTTCACCTACAATAGACCATGCCAGAAATAGTTGAACAGGCGGGGAATGCTGCCATGAATTTACCTGAATGGATCGTTGCCGTTGGATACGGTCAGTTGCTAATCGTGATTGGCAGTTTGGCAATTCCCTACGTTCTCCAGTGGCGAAAGCAAGTTGCAGGATTGCGGCCTTTGACGCGGCAAGTGTTCTGGACCTATGCTGGTTACATTTGGAGCACCAACCTGTTTTTTGCCATCATCTCCATCTTGTTACCTCATGAGCTACTCGGCAAGTCGGCGCTGGCAATGGCCGTGTGTTTGTTTATCGCGCTGTACTGGGCCGCGCGAGTTGTGATTCAGTTCACCTACTTCGACCGCTCCGACGCGCCCCAGGGTTGGTTCTATCAAGTGGCCGAAGCAATGCTGGTCTTGCTCTTTGTGACTTTTACCTGTGTCTATGGTTACGCAGTTTGGCATAATGGGAACGCAATAACGTGAATGCCTATGCCCCAACGGATTGGTTCAGTGCGTTAGTGATTTTGCTCAGCCTGCCACTGGTATTGCTGTTGGGGCTGACAGTGATCCGAATTCGCAACCAAATCTTAGCGCGATCGATCGCTTGGACTCTGGTAGCCGCGGCCGTTCTAGGCATCGAACGATTTACACAGGGACAACCGGCTGGCGTCCGAATGCTGGCCATCATTGGTGTGTTACTCTACGCGATGAAAACTGTCGTCACAGTGGAATTGCGAGACGATGAGAAATCGCAGTTGACCGGTTGGCAATGGTTAGCCTTTGCCGGACTTTGGGTCGGCATGCGGCCGATGATCTTTTCTAAATTGCCGCGGCATGCTCGCGCGGGAGTCACTTGGTTTGCCTGGTGCGGCGTTCGAAATCTTCTTCTCGGCGCAGTTTTGGTACTGATGGCCCGTGGATTGTCGGTCGGAACGGAATCTCTTACCTGGGCCGCTACCAATCCGTCGCTGCGCGCGGGACTCGTTTCAGCGGTGTTGTTACCGGGCCTGAGCTTAATGTTGCACTTTGGTGTTTTTCATTGGCTAGTCGCTTTTTGGCGGCGTTGGGGTGTGGAATGTGATCCGATATTCAACCAGCCCCTGATGTCCCAAAGCCTAACTGAGTTCTGGGGAAAGCGTTGGAACCGCGCATTTTCCGAAATGACATCGTTGGCCGTGTATCGACCCGTTCGAACGGCGGGTGGAAATTCGTTGGCCGTTGTTGCTGCGTTTGTTTTCTCAGGTGTCTTGCATGAACTCGCGATCAGTGTTCCGGTTCAAGCGAACTACGGTTTGCCTACACTGTACTTTGTCGTGCACGGAATCGGGATCGTGATTGAAAACCGATGGGCCGTTTTTCGCAGCATTATCCAGCCCAACCCATGGTTGGCGCGGCTCTGGACGTTTGCCTGGATCATCGTGCCACTGCCAATCCTGTTTCACCCGCCTTTTCTTCGCGGATGCATTTGGCCTTTGATCGGGATGGAACTGTAGGTCGAAAACAAATAATTAGATTATTGGAGATTTTGGAATTAGGCCTGGCAAAACTGCTCCGCCAATAACCCCTTCCGTGGAAACCCACAGCGATTGCGGTTGATTTTACGCGAAAACGTGCCGCTTTTTCTCTAATCTGGCCGATGCGACAAAACATCTGGCGGATTGACACCCTATTTCTAGCTCCTAACCTGGTAATCACTATTCGATTTGGAAATAGCAGCTGAAAGAGCTTGCATCGCAAGACTGTTGTTTGGCGACGGGTTAACTGGGCTCAGGTGTTTATCCCATTCGATTGATGTTTTGGTTGATTGTTTTGGTTAACTTGGACCCGAGAAGGTTTCTGATGCGAACGATAATAGCGATTGTATTTATGACGTTTCTGGCTAGTGGAGACGTCGTTTGGGGCCAAAGGGATTTCGACAAACGTCCACCCAAAACGTTGACTAAGTTTCGCTATTACCGTCTGGGAAATACTGGAGTTCAAGGAGACTGGAGTGAAGCGATTTGGGTTGCACCTGACGGCAATCCTTGGATTGGAGGGTACGACCCGATTTTTGAAGAGGGTGGGATCGCCAAACTTATCCAGGCCGAGGATCGATTTATCAATCTGTCCAATGTGGACTTCAAGATATTGGGCCATCCGAATGACACGGGAACAATACGTGTTCAAGACATTGTGGCCGATCATCGGGGAGTGATGTGGTTTCCCACTTGGACCGCGGTGTTCTCATATGACCCGCAAGTTGGGCCAACGTCATTGCAAAAACATGATCTCGATGGACCGAACGGATTTAATGGAGGTGCCTTTGACGCCGAGGTCGCTCCGGACGGTACGGTATGGGTCGCCCGAGGAAGCGGCGTGAGTCAATACAACCCAACGACCCAAACGTGGTCTCATGGGGAGGTAATTGCCGATCACTTAGCCATTCAACCCAAACCGACAGGTGGATACTATGTTTGGGCCGAATACCATGAATCGTTCTTGTTTGGTTTCGTCAGTCGGTTTGACAGCGCCACCGGCGTATGGACTGATATGCCCGCTCAAGGGGGTAGGGGTCAGATCTTTATTCTTCAGGAAAAAGACGCCGTCGACGATGCGGGCAATGTATGGGCCTACGATATCGGCGATGATGTTTTCAACGATCCGCTAACGATGGGATACGTCCGGCCCGATGGCCAATGGATCGAGGTCCCGACGCCTTGGCCGCTGGGTGAACTCAATGAGTGCGCCGCTTTTAAGGCTTACGGCAATGGCTTAGCCGTCTGCGCCACGAGCGGAGGAACTGTATTTGCTTGGGATGGCAACTCTTGGCTCGATCGAGGCATCGGCGGTGGCCAAGCGTCCGCGATTGAGTCGATAGACATCGATGTGGTAACGGGAACCATTTGGACTAGCGGTGCCGGCGGCGCTGCGAGACGTGATCCGCTCTCTGGACTTTGGCAACGCTATCGTATTACCAATTGCTCACAAGGCGATAACTTTGCACTCGACTTGGCGTTGGCCCCCAATGGTGAAGTTTGGACGACTGCAAACATTTCACCGGGAGTGGGCGGTTTTCAGCATTTCAATGGAACATCGTGGCGCGGTTTTAATCAACTGACTTACGATCTGCCGGGAACAGGCCCTTTTCCTTTTCCTTCGGACGCAACGCATTCGATTGCCTATCGGTCATCCAATGGACATATTGCGCTGGGAATGCCGGGCGGCGGAGTCCAAGAATGGACTGGATCTGAGTATGTCGACTTGGGGCTCAATAACTGGTACCCCACACGATTGCTTGAGGACTCCACAGGACGACTTTGGGCAGGCAAGCATGACGAGATGATCGGAGTCTTTGAAAACGGCGACTGGCAATTGTTTAACCTTACTCTGTTTGCCGGAAGTCCCGTTGCCGATCCTGAATTGCCCGGCTGGGTGTGGCTCACAGGTGCCGACGGTTCGGTGTTTACTGATGGCCAAACTTTCAACAAACTTCAACTTCCAGAATTTGTTCATGGCTCAGCTCCGATCGGCTCGAGTCGGGCTTGGGTTGGCGGAAATGGGCTGTATCTCGTCGACATGACGACCGAAACGTACACGTATTACGCCCCCTCAACTTTCCGCGGCCAGAATCCACAACCGTTTGGAGTGTCACCCGATGGACTGTTGTGGTACGGATGCGATGAAGGATTAGGTTGGCTCGATACGAAAGCTCCATCGCGGCAGCGCAGCGGTATCTTTTACGCGCCGACTAATGGTGAACCCCAATGGGGCGGCCTGGCTTGGCATCCCGGTCGCACTGAAATTCGCGTTGCCTCGGGATATTACGAACTATGGATGACAACACCTAGCCGCGGTATCACCGTGTTAAGGGTTTCCCCGGGGCGGCGGTAAAGGTCCCTGGCGACTGCTGAGTACTCGTGTATGGCAATTTCAGTTGCACGTGTGTCTTCAATGTAGGGTGTGCACTAAAAACCCCCCCATTGCCGATTCAGAGGTTGCAAATGCTGTTCGCTCCACTTTGATTTCAGGATTTATCCAAAATATGTCGGGTCAGCCGACGTTATTTTTCTGGCCAACTTATTTAGTCGCCTCATAAGCCAGTTTCATGAAGTCTGGGTACAGCGTGATATGGTCGGAGGGGCAAAGCTGCGTCATAAAAACGCCGATCAGTTTTTTCTCTGGGTCGACCCAGAATCCTGTGTTGTAGAAACCACCCCAATAGTAGGTGCCCGCGGACGCTACTTGATTTTTGTCTGCCCCAGCGACAATACCAAAACCGTATCCAAAACGGTCCGTCGGTGACATACAGGCGAGGTCGCCAATTTGATTGCGCGTCATTTCCTGGACGGTGGACTGCTTTAGAATTCGTACGCCGTTCCACTGGCCTCCATTTAACAGCATTTGCAAAAATCGAGCGTAGTCTGCGGCACTGGATGTCAGACCCGCGCCACCAGAGCAGTACCCACGCTGTCCCTGAACAGGGCACGTTACGCAGTAAATGAGTTGGCCGTTGTGGACCGGTTCTTTGCCAATTCGACGGATATGCTTGTCGGGACCAGGTTCGTAGACCGCAGCCAATCGGTCGATTTTGTCGGCAGGCAAATCAAAAAAGGTATCATTCATTTCCAGCGGTTCAAAGATTCGAGTGCGCATGAATGATTCCAGATCTTGCCCCGACACGACCTCCACCAACCTGCCTAGGACATCGGTTGACAAGCTGTATTGGTAAGCGCTTCCCGGCTGGTGTAGCAGCGGCACGCTGGCTAGGTGTCGCATGTTTTCGGCCATCGTAAATGTGGGGCGAATGAGCCCATCGCAAACATCCGCCTGTTGGTAAAGTCCAACAAATGGCTCTTGGGCCATAAAGCGATAGGTAAGTCCGGACGTGTGCGTTAACAGGTCGTGGACGGTAATTTCCCGCGTGGCGGGAACGGTTTTGATCTCGCCTTCAGCATTGCGAGTCAACACATTGGGACGTTTGAATTCAGGAAGATATTTTGACACTGGATCCGTAACGCTTAATCGACCGTCGTCAACCAAGATCATCACCGCGACGCTAGTAACCGGCTTACTCATCGATGCGATTCGAAACAAAGTATTGGCTGTCATTTCTTTGCCCGCTTCAACATCTTGAAAGCCTTTAGCGCTGTGGTAGCCGATCTTTCCGTCACGAGCGAGGAGCGCCACAGCGCCCGCAACTTGTTTGCCTTCGATAGCTTGATCTAGCAATAAATCGATTTGCTTTATTGCTGAGGAAGAGAAACCGGCGTCTTGTGCCGAGATTTGTTCGAGCGATTGCCCCATCGACTGGGAATTGAAGAGCGCGGTCAGGCCAAGAATAAGTAGCCAGCGTGTCGCGGTGATTATCGTCATGAACGGCTTCCTTCAAAATTCAAAAAATTAAATTCTAAGTCATATAACAATTGGCGTATAACAAGTTCTAACGACCAAGTAAGCGTGTGAGTAGCCAAGGATTCAGAAACATGGTTCAACAAATCGTTGCCTGTGCCATCGAACTTTTACATCATACGGTTTGCGCTTCAATTTCGCTAACTTGTTCGGCTGAGTAGCAGAAGATCGGTCGAAGTTCGACTTCGGAGCCGGCGCCTAAGGGGCAACGTTTGGCCCAATCAATGGCTTCAGCCATTGAATTGACATTCCAAATCGAATAGCCGGCAATTAGTTCTTTGGTTTCGGAAAATGGACCGTTGGTAACGACAGGACCTTCGTCGGAGTAACTAATCCTGGCCCCCGTTGTACTTGGCAACAGGCCTTCGCCAACCTGTGCAATACCGGCCTTTACCAGTTCCTCATTATATTGGTCCATCGCTTCCCATGCTTGCCGAGTTGGCAACACTCCGGCCTCCGTATCCTTCGTAGCTTTGATAAACACCATAATTCGCATATTTGGTCCTCTTTTAAATGATTGTTTACGTACCAAAGAAATTTTCGGCAATTACTTTTTCCGAGCTTACACTCAATGGTCGAATACGCGATCAAGAAATCGACAAACGGGATATAATTTTTCGATAAAAAAAATTTGAATGAATTGGTTGCATTAAATCATTCGGATACGGTGCATTTTAGGAAAAATCAAAACAATCGCCTGGATGAGCCGAGTGATATTGGGGAGCGTTGTGGAATGCTCCATAGCAAATGTTTACAATCAAACTTGGATTCACCGTTGACGAACTTAATCGGCTCGTCGTGCCCCCATTTCGCCACGTGGATGGCCGATCGAACCAAGCCTACATCAGGAGAACCGAATATGTATCTTTCGTCAGCATGCATGTCGCTAATATTGGCGACAATTTTTGGTTTCCTATCACCCGATGACAAATTGTTGACCAAAGACATTGTTGGCAATCGACAAGTGCGGTTAATCTCGGCGTGGACCAGCAATAAACGCGGCCAGAACCTGATGGCCAAATTCGCGACAGTCGACGAGCGCCATCCAGAAGAATTCCAAATTGAGTTTCCGGCACATTGCCACTCACCTCACGAAACCACGTTAATGAAGATCGTTCAATCGAGCGTCGATTGGTCCGAGCCGAACGCCGCTGATCAGCCACACATGGCCCTGGTTGATGTTGTCTTTTCAATACCGGCCGACTCTAAGGGTTACGTTACCGACTACGAAAAATGGTGGTTGGTTTCAATTGATCGGAGCGATTTGAACCATAATTCGTTCTCAGCGATTAACCAGTCGCAAGACGATTTTACAACTTTGGCAAGATTGCAACAAACGTCCGTTACTGGCAACCGTATTTCGGCCACAGTGCAAGATAAAGTGGATCTAGACAATGGAATCAGAAATGGGGCGGATAATGCCATTGATGCGGTAGACAATAAAACCGCAAGCCACGAGCCATTGCCGACAGAAATTTCAAAACCGCGTATCGTCGGCCTTTGCATCCGCTGAACAAATCTCTCGGTTGCCAGTTTGGCGATCTTAAATGAATTTCCTGAGTTGCACTCGCTCGACCTATTGCAGTCGGGAATTTCGGACAATGGGCTGGAAATCATCAGCAGTCTGCCAAAACTTTCCAGTTTGAATCTCTGGAACACACTCATCACTGACGCAGGCATGACGCATATCGCCAAACTCGCGTCGCTTGAGAATTTAAATATTGGCAACACAGGCATTACCGACGAGGGGGTAGCTAAACTTGCGGCGTTGTCAAAACTTAAAACTTTGGAACTCTCTGGTACCCAGGTCACGGATATTGGAGTTCGCGATTTGGCGGGGATGCGGCAATTGAGAGAGCTTGCTTTGCCAGCCTCCGCGGCAACGGATCGCGGGTTAAACAGTCTCCAAGCATTGAACGGCATGCGAAGCCTTAGCGTAAGGGGTGGCCAACTCACGGACAAAGGACTGACGGCAATCGAGGACTGGCAAGAACTTCGATTCCTGAGCTTAGCTCATACGAACATTACCGACGAAGGTATGAAACACTTGGCAAAACTAAAATCACTTCGAGGTCTGGACTTATCTGGGACCAAAGTATCGGCCAACGGCCTGAATCATCTCTCAAAATTGAGCCAGCTCGAATTCCTTATCCTGAGCGATCACGTTTCCGACGATGGACTATTTGTCCTTAATTCGCTGCCAAATATACGGTATATCGAATTGTCTAAAATCAATACTGAGCGAAGCCTAAAACATTTGGCTCAATTGCCACTGGCATGTATTGGCGCAATGAACTCGCAGATTAGTGGCACGGCAATAAAAGCGTTCCAGGAACAGTTTCCCAACCGAGAAATTCTACAAAGTACCGCGCTGCCGATCGACCAAATCCGGGCAGAGTGTTTGAAGTGACCAATCGAGAATCATTGGCCAATTCAACGACTTTGGAAAGCGGATGTGGTTAAAAACCTGCCAGATAGTTTGGGTTGCCAAACCCCGCTTGGTTGTTTGTAAACTTTACTGCCCGTAAAATCGGCCAACGTTGATAGTTTTCGAGCTGACCCTAATTGAGATTCTTTGATGTATACCAACTTATGTCTATTGGTGATCGCGTGTGCCATCACGATTGCCAAAGGACCTCAACAACCAGAATCTGTTGATGTTGTGATTTATGGCGGAACATCAGCTGGAATCGCTGCGGCAATTCAAACCAAACGGATGGGCAAAACGGTTTTGTTGATTGAACCGTCGAGTCATTTAGGTGGATTAACTACCGGCGGACTTGGCCAAACAGATATCGGCAACAAAGCGGCCATCGGCGGAATCTCACGCGAATTCTACCGACGGGTGCGGGCCCATTATCAACAGCCTGAAAATTGGAACTGGCAAGCCGCAGATCAATACCGTAGTGGTGGCCAATCGCGTACAGCCGCCGAAGAAGACACGATGTGGACTTTTGAGCCCCACGTCGCGCTCAAGATCTATCGCGAGTGGTTGGACGAATTGCAGATTCCGGTCGTTTTCAATGAGCGACTAAATCGCCAAACAGGCGTTGCCACCACACGTTCGATTCCATGGAAAATTGTGGCGATCACCATGCAGTCGGGGCAAGTCTATCGCGGCAAGATGTTTATTGATGCAAGCATTTCCGGTATTTCAAAGGTACCGCAATTTGTGACGATTGCTGCTCCTTCCATGCGGCGGAAAGGCGGCATCGATTAACCAACTCAACTTAGAGCGCGAATTTGAGCCTGCCCTGAGAATTCTTACATCGCTCTCGAAAAACGCATTGTTTTGCCTCGCACGTCAGGCAAACCGGAACTCGAATGCATCAAACCTCGGAATAACCTTTGTTCGTTTTTTCATCGATCAATTTTTGATAATCCTGTTTAGCTTGAGCTTCGCTTGTGAATTGTTTGGTTTTTGATTGGCCAGTCGTGCCGATTCGCCCCCAAGTCGTAATGACCGATGTTCCATCGAGTTGAATTTCCCAAAACTTGTTGGACGAGCCTTATGAAAATTCAAAGCGACGTTTGCTGGAGGTGACCGACGCGATATTTCCTGCGACGCTCACATCGCTGCCTTTGTTCTTGGCGGCGTTTTTCGCACTCGGCGTGTGTTTACTCGTGTTCGAGTCCGCGACGACCATCTGCGGTCGCATTTTGATCGGCGCACCCAATTGATCGAGTATGGTTGGGTCCATGATTTCTTCATCGCGAGCCAACAGTAAAACCTTGGATACGATTTCTGCCGTTTTGGGATCGTTATCAGCGAACGGCAACAACCGACCGCGATGTTGGGCGTGAACGGGTAAGATCGTCAGCGACCCACCCGGCAAACGCTGTACTCCGCCGCTCCCCAAATGCAAAGAGTACTCGCCATAGTGACCATCGATCACCACATGAGTCGGCTTGAATTTAACGTTCTTCAAACTCAGACACTGGCATGTCTCACGAATCAAACTGGCTCGCATTTCCACGGTCGATTCACTTGCCTCGGGATCAACATCACCGCGATGAGCCACACTAACGACCAAGTCAATGTCGCGCATCGTTTCGCTAAACAATTCGGGAGGAACTTCACCCATCTTGAGCGGTTTGTATTTTTCCCGATTCAGAAATTGCACGGATTCCACAGTCAGGCCTTCGATCTCCGCCGCCGTTCCCAAATCGTTTTGAAACGAGACACTTGCGATGATCGATTTGTCGTGAAAAATCTTTACGACTTCATCCTGCGTATTCCAGCCACGACTGCCCCACAGCGCCATTGCCTGTTTCGGTCCGATTTGTTGTCCGGCAAAACGCGTCGAACTGGTGGCGTTTTTTTCCTGTTTCGTTGGCACATATAATTCACGAAAGATCTGTTTGAACGGCTGTATACGCTCGACTTGAAAACATTCGTGTTGCCACAGATGCCAATCGCCCCTCTGCAAAAGGTCGGCCGGATGAGCGATCCGTAAACGTTCCGTTTTTTTGATCGGTTCCAGCTTGCCGTGATGGTCTCGCAAGGCTTTGCCATCCTTGTCCGGGTAACCGGCGATACCATCGCCTATTAAAATGATCCTTTTTAGATTGGGTGCCAGAATCGCGTGCTGCATCAATGTGAGAAGTTCGGCGCCTTCGATGATGTCGCAACGGCACATCGCGGATTCCAAAGATTGTTTGATGCGAGCAGTTTTCTTGCGCAATTCCGTGGCCCGCTCGGTTAGGTCAGCAATTTGCAAGTGTTTCTTCTTGATCGGAGCAGGAACCGACTTGAGACGTTTGTCCCCTCGCTGAACCGTTAATTCAGGCCACGCTTCTTCGTCCAATCGCAACGACACAGTCACGCCGTCTTTGGTGACCGTGACGGGACCTTTTGCTAAATCCTTAATAGACTCGGCCTCCAGAGCCCATTCCAGTCGCAACGGATCGGCATAACCTGCCAAACGAGCTAAATTGCTCATTCCAATTTCCAAAGCGCGCATTGCGTTAGGCTTTGTGAGGGACGAAAGCCCGCGAGCATATTTTTTGTAGCCCAGCAGCACTTGGTATCGTTCGGCCACATCCGCTTCACGTTTTGCTCCGCTCGCAAGGGGCAGCAATCCAAGCAGTCTTACGTATTCCTTTAAGTTGCGTTTCTTAATTCCTTCGACCAAATCTTTGCGCGGTGTGTTGCCCAGCAAAACGTCCGCCAAGAATTGGGCTTTTTTCGCTTGTGCCGAGTTGGTGGACAGCCTCGCACAATCCGCCATTTGTTTCCAACGTTTATCACCAAGAATTGCAAACGTTTTATGAAACCAGTCGACATCGACTGCCCCGTCGTTGCGTTCGTTTGGTTTAAGCGGCGTTCGCTCCAGGATCAATCGTTCCCAGGCCGACAGTTTCTCGGGTTGATCTTCGATGTTCTCGTTGTCATCAAAATTGTCGTCATCATCGTTTTCCTCATCTTCTGTGGTGGCAGCAATTCCCTCGGCATCGGCTGCCGCTTCCGTCGCTGACGACCTCCAGGTATTCATGTGTGCCAGGAACCAATACAAGCCTTCACTGAATCCGTCCCATCCGAGCATTTCCCCGGCAAACTTGCTCCATTGGGGTGCAAGGAATGCCAACTCCAACAACTGGGTTTCAGAAAAATAGCCGTCGGCAATGGCCTTTTTCGCCAATTTGATGAAATCGTTTGCCGTTTCGTTTTCTTTCGGATAGGTGGCCTTGACCATCTCGGTCAAGGTGGCAGCGCGTGAGTCATATACATTTGCTCGCCAACCTGAGATGGTCTTGAACTTGCCGTTCAAAACAGCCAGGATTCGGAACAAGGTCTCGATGCCTGGAAAACACTGGACTTCCAAAACGGCCTTGGTTGAAACCGTTTCTTTTTCGCCGCGACCAAGTTCCACTTCCAACAGCTTTTCACGGATTTGTTCGATCAACGGCACCAGCGTTTTTGTCGTGGCCAACATTTGGCGAGTTGCCGGTGCGGGGTTGCGAGTCGTCAATAATTGAATATCCCCGAATTCATAATATTTATTACGGCCAGCACCTATCAGCCCATCGATCAAATCATCGCGAGACGCAAATTTATTTTGATAAGCAGAAACAAGTGTCGGAAAATCCACGCGATCTCGTGTCGCTCCGACAATTGGCTGATCCCAGAATCGATCCAAGTCAAACATCCGTCGTTGCT
>JBGSMY010000177.1:0-3887 GCA_041739975.1 Pirellulaceae bacterium | reverse complement strand
AAGTCGCGGAACTTGAACTGCCGCCAACTTGACCTAATACTTCACTTAAATCCAGTGCGTCAATGAAACAGTCGAAAGCCGTGTCACCCAAAGTGGGCGCGGACTGCAGCGCTCCCTCAATGGTTCCCACGGCGCAGCTTGCGCATTTTGGGGGTGCTTTGGGCGCTACAGCAAATGGTTCGTCTTCCGTGACCGGCGTAATATGATTGGGATCATCGTTGACGGGCGAGGTGATTGTAACCACGCCTCCGACCGGCTTGATCGTAAACGAAGCGCCAAAATAACCAAAAGTCTCTGGCGGTTCCGTACAAAGCACAAACGAGTAACTGCCGTAAGTCTGTCGCAAGTCGATATCAATTTCATGAATACCTTCGACACGTTTGGACTCGGGTATAATTTCGCGTTGGTCCTCTTCAACGGGTGGTGTTTCTTCTTCTTCTAGGTCTTGGGGGTCACCGGCCTGTGAGCGCAGCAGCACCCAATAAGGTTCTTTGTCGGGCCAAGTGACTGTGGGAAATTCAGTATGGCTGGATGTAAAATCGACCTCGTATTCGATCGTCACCACAGTCCCGCCCGCCGACGTAATGCTTAAGAAGTTAATTGTTGCCTGAGCATTTGCTTTGCCAGGAAAGCTAACAAATACCAATGCCATTGTTGCTAGTAAAAAAGCGAAGCCAATCGAGGTATGCCGAAGGTTCATAAATCTTGTCTCTCCAGTTGAAGCGTAATGCTCGGAATTTCAGACAATACCGGTTGGCTTTAAAGACACCCACACGGGTTAAAAAATCTGCTTAGTCATGCTGTAGGAGACGAGAGTTCTGAAATTGTAAACCTAGCCCGATCGAAATAATAGCGTTTCAGATTGATTTTTTATAAAATTAATCTAATGCCCCGAGAAAGTGCGTTGTTCAACTCTGGAAACGCTGAAAGAAGCGTAAACTACGACAAATCAAAAAACTGCGTATTCACAATTCTGACCGAAACGGATAGGAACTGATAAGAAAGCTTTTGAAGGGCCAACAAGCTGAACTATAGCGACTAAACGTCGAGTTGAATTCTGGGAACTATCACCATCAAACAATCCGATGCTTGCAGGTTCCCCAGTTGGGCCGCAACCATCCGTGGTTTTTGGGTATCCCGCAGGTTAGAGATCGGGCCTTAGAAAAGACTCTTTTGATATTATCAAGCCGATCCAAACCAACATGCTGGCAATTAAGTATGTCCATATTTGGGGGTGAGCGAAATTGACTAGATGAGTTTGAACTTGGCGCGCGTTAGCGGATCTGATTACACGGCTCACAACTTGTTCAGTTTCACGGTGTCGGTCGCGGCTGATTCGATAGAATCACGAGATCTCCCTGTTCTGAGAAATGACGAAATCTAATGGCCCAAGCCAAGTGCCTTGTATATTGAGATATATCGACTTCTTGATTGCGATGAATTTACTCGCACACTTTTTCCCCGAAGTTCAATTTCACTCGATGTCAGTTTAAAGTTAGATTGAAACTTGTTGTAAACTGATCGAAGCCCTCAGATGAAGAGTACCATTTTGCTCTCGCGCTCATTGCGCTTCAAACTCACCACGTTCAGAATTTGGTTTTTTGAGCAATTCATCACCCATTGGCAATGGACATGCATTGCCGTTCGATTCGTCCTGTTGGCTCAATTTGTCGGCGACATCGATGTAAACGGCCGCCCAAGCGTCGATTGCTTCCTGGGGAAAATCCGCTTCACAATTGGTTTTGTTTGTCTTTTTCACACGATTTCTCCCATTTAAAGATTACGTAGGTTGGTATAAGCCGGCTGCCCGAAGGAATATTAAGCGTTTTTAAAGTAAACAATTACCGTCGGGATGGGGCAATCCCTAAACAACGCGATATTTTAGATGTCGACAACGGCTAAATATAAGGTCAAAAACGCTGGAAGGTTAAAAAGGAAGTATCGATGGGAAGAATGCGAATTCTCATTAAAGTCTTATTTGTCAAATCCGTTCAACCAAACGGAAAGAAGGCCCCTGCGAAGACAAAAATCCGCACGAGCCGATATAGTTCGAACTTTAGGCCACTGCTTGATTATCGCCCTCATTGGCGGGTAAGTCATTGCGTTCGATCGCATCGCGTGAAATATGACCATCTTCGGAAACGTCTTCAAACCGCACGCTGACACGTTTTGAGACGCCTGATTCCTGCATCGTTACACCATAGAGCGTGTTGGCAGCGGTCATCGTCTTTTTCGAATGCGTGACAATCACAAATTTTGTCCAGCCCAGGAAACTTTTGAGCACATCGACAAAACGACCTATATTGGCCTCGTCAAACGGCGCATCAACTTCATCGAGCACGCAAAACGGACTCGGACGAAACTGAAAGATGGCCATTAACAGCGATACCGCCGTGAGCGCTTTTTCGCCACCAGACAACAATGAATTGCTGAATTTGGGTTTACCGGGTGGTGTCGCGATGATCTCAACGCCTGCCTCCAGGATATCGGCACCTTCCTCGATCACAATGTCGGCTTGACCGCCACCAAAAGTCTGCCGAAAGAGTTTTTGGAAATTGATGCGGATGGCTTCGACCGTTTCGGCAAACAACTTACGACTGTCTTGATTGATCCGTTGGATTATTCGAGTCAACGACTCTTTGGCCGACACCAAGTCTTGGTATTGTTGATCGAGAGCCAAATAGCGCGACTCCAGCTGCTCAAGCTCTTGTAACGCTTGCATGTTCACCGAACCCAAACTGCTCAGTTTTTGTCGCAGTTCGCTAATCTCCTGGTCAATTGCTTGACGATTCTCAAGTTCGCTTTGTTGGATAGTTTCGCTAGGTTCGACGCGAACGTCTAAGTTGTAGTCTTCCAACAATCGTTGGGCCAATACAGCCAATTCGGACTCGAGTTGTTGGCGTTTTAATTGGTTTTCATGAATTAGATTGTCGGTTTCCTGGAGTTGTTTACGGTGAGACAGAAGGTCTTGCGTCTGAGCCCGCCTTTGCACGTCCCATTCGTTGCGGGCTTGCGATAGTTGCAATAATTCCAGCGATAATACATCACGCTGTTTCGTGGTAGTTTCAAAGCGTTCCTGTGCAGATGACATGCCCAACTCAGCCGCTAACATCGCTTCTTGATCCAACGCCAACTGCGATTGCGCCGTCGCGACTTGAGATTGAACTTGCGCGATTTGGTCGTCGAGTTGTTGCAACCGCTGTTGTTGATTTTGCAGTCGCTGTTCGCCGCTAACCATTTGAATCCGCAACTCGCCCAGTTGTTGTTCACAAGCGGTCCGTCGACTCGATTGTTCGGCGATGCCAGCCTGAATCGATTCCCATCGTTGTTGCAGTTTAGTCAATTCCGCCGTCAGTTGCTCGCGTTCGCGCTGGACATCACTTGACTGTTGCACCAAGTCGTTCGACTGCTGCTCAAGAGTCTGCCATTCTTGTCGCTGCCGTTCCGCTTGGACTTGTTGGCTGCGTTGTTGTTGTTCAAGGGTTTGCTGGCGAATATTCAGTTCCGTGAGGTTGCGGGACAATTCGTGGTTCTGACTGATCAAGCCTGCTAACTGCGACTGACTGGAGCGCAATTCGCCCGCCCATTGCCGCTCTTGGTCTTCGGCCTCTTTCTTTTGATCTTGTAATTCTTGTTGTTCGCGTCGCAATGCTCGCAACTCGCTGCGTCGCGACACAATTCCTTCGGCACTTGATTTGGGTCCTACGATTAAAACGCCGTCCGCTTCCAACACTTCTCCGTCCAAAGTGATGTAACGGACTCGGTCGCTGACGGTTTGGCGAGCCGTAAAGGCATCGTCCAGAGATTTGACGATCCACGTACCGGCCAACAATTGGCGTACAAATTCTTCCGCTTCCGGTTGGACTTGGACCAGTGAAAATACATTC
>JBGSMY010000167.1:0-19465 GCA_041739975.1 Pirellulaceae bacterium | reverse complement strand
TTAACCCAACCAGGCAGTCGTGAAATCGGCCATGGGGCAAGCAACTTCGGTTCCGGCTCTGGTCGCTGATGCCAACGATACAACGATCCCCAACGCCAGTCTTCTGCCCGCTTGGTCAGTCCTGCACGAAGCGCATTGCGTTCCACATAGCGACAAACCGTCAGGAAATGGCCGTCATCCTGAATCGGAAAACTCTTGAAACGCCCTTGATATACGTGCCCATTACCGGATGTGTCGTAGTGGGCATGATAACGCATGGTATGGGTAGCCGTAATCCAGCGCAAGAAAGCGCTCATCGCACCGTCTTGATGCGGCCGCAACACCAAATGCCAGTGATTGGGCATTAGCTGAAACGAAAACAACGAGACGGCGTATCGCTGCAACCCTTCCGAGAGGATTCTCTCGAAGGCTTCGTAGTCCGCCTCCTTGTGGAAGATCGCTTGTCGGGCATTACCGCGATTCAACGCGTGGTACAACCCGCCCGCTTCATCTGCTCTGGGTCGTCGTGGCATTCGAGCAGCCTACCACATACGCCTCCAAAAATCAATGAGTCCTGACCCCTTTGTTTTCGCCTGACCCCTTTGGTTTCGCCCTTTGTTTCGCCCAAGGTCGATCGTTTTATCTACGTTTACTGGCCTACCCTCGCGGATTTCAGTTGTCAGTGGTTCCAGGCCGAAGGCTGGCTGAACTAAAACACAGAGACACAGAGGGCACAGAGTCTTGGCGCGCTGGGCTCTGTGACCTCTGTGCCTCTGTGTTTCAGATAGTCGCACCGAACTCGTTCTGTATAGCGACAATTATTTTTACCAGCCGTGTTACCTAAAAGGTTACCCTAGCCACCAATGTATACATTGGTGTTCTTGTCATACTGCCAATTTAAGTCGCAATAATTTTGCCTTGGTTGTCCGGTTATTTAATCGGCTGAACACCAATAATCCGGCCGCGGGGAATCAGTCCGGTCAAATCGATGGGATCGTTAGTTTGATTGTTGGTTACATTGCCGGCCGCATCCGCGGCGGTCAACTGCAAATAAACTTGATCGGGAATCTCCGCACCAATTTTCCAGGCGAAGCTTCCCGTATTTTCAGTTCGCTCGACAATCCAAGTCCAGGGTCCCGTTGGGTGCGTGCTCCAAGCTAAACTGATCGGTCGCATTTGCAATTGTTCATCGACAGCCTGCCAGTGAATCACAAGATGTCCCGCTTGATCTCCCCGACCATAAGGCGCGGCGGTCAACGTGGCGACTGGCGGATTCACGTCGATGCTGATCCAAACATCCGCATCATAACCGCGAGCGGGGGTACGCGCGGATAGCCCGCTGTGCGTATGAAATACGATGCGAAACCCATAGGTGCCCGCGTCGTCCAATTGAACGGGGAATGGACTCGTTTGATCGGCGTCTTCACCCATTGAATTCCAGGTTTGCCCACCATCACGCGTCGCCCACAGTACCACTCGCTCGACGTCATCAGGATGTAAACCGCCCAGGTCGTAATTCAATCGAAATCGCTTGGAGCCAATGATCTCGATTTTTCGCGGCGGCGCCATCACTGAGTTCAATCCCGAATTGTTTTCTTGAAATCCGATCTTCTGGACCGAGGGAGTCGGTGAATTCCGATCGCTGTTGGGCCGATCAAAGCTTGAATCATTGGTATTGGTTGGACTCGCAGTTGCCGTTTGTAGAAAGGTCGATGACTTTGGTTGGCCATCATTCGCCGTAGGGACCGATTGGTTTTGCTGTGGTTGGTTTTGGTTGCGGTCTGGCAACATCGGACCTGTCCCTGGAGGTGCCGCGGTCCACGGTCCGACAGAATTTGAATTTCCAGCCGCCCCGCTTGTGCCTTGAACCGAATTATCGCTTGCGGTCGTATTGGCCGTTTGGGCAGGCAAGTTGAGTCCTGCAGTCAGTGCGTTTGGCGTCGTCGACATTGGTTCCGATGACTTGGCCGCCAACACAGACGACGAGCTTGATTCCGCGTTAAATTGGCTGCCCATTCGCGTCGCGTTTGATGGGTTTGATGGGTCTGTGGCGGATTGTGGCCATGCCGAACCGCTAGATTGTTTCATGCCGTTGGCATGTTGCGAAACGCTTTCCCAAACGACCGATTTATTGCCATTAGCATTGCTAATGTTATTAGGGCTATTGTTATTAGACGCTGCAGGTGATGCAGTGGTCGAATTCGCCCCGGGTTCAGTCGCGGTATTGGGATGAGTGGGATCAATCTCAGGTTTTCCATATCCAACCGATTGACTGGGCGGCCGACGATCCGTGTTGGGCGGCCAAGGGGCTGGATTGTCAGCCACTGGATTGGCATTTTTTTCGGTGGCCGGCGAACTACTCGGCAACTGCGCAAAGCGGGCGGACTCTTGTGGCGGCAATGGCCCAGCCCCTGAACCCGGCAATGCCATAGCAGAATTGGAGCTCATCGGATTCAAATCGGCCGCTGGTTGAGCGGGATCGGACAGAACGAGTTGACCCGATTTCATGGTGACTCGCGGAGCGATAATTTGACGTTCTTCAGTTACCTGATTGCCAGCCGAGTCACTAATCTGCAGGCGCACAAGCACTTCGTTGGCCGCGGACTCCATAAACCATGCGTACTGATCTGCAAAAACTCCAGCTTGAGGTTCGGTAACGGGCCGATAAGGCACAGCGATCCATCGGTTTTCGCGATCGTCGATCGACACCAACGGACGATAAGCAATCACTACCGAATTGGGATCAATCGCCGGGTCGCTTGCCCGCCAACGACAGACAATTCGCCCGGCGGCATCGGTTTGCACCCGAAAATCAACCTCAGGTTGTTCGGTATCCACGATGACTTTTAGTTCCGCTTGCGCTGGACCGGGTGGCAATAACTGCCGATTGCGATCGAGCGTTTTCAGGGCAAACCAATATTCTCCATCGGCGGCGGCTTGAAAAGGAAATTCTTTGGCAGCTGTATTCTGTCGAGCATAAAACTGCCAACTTTGCCCGCGATCTTTGGAGAGATACAACTGCACTTCAATGTAGAGATTTTGTGGATCGGAAATAGAAAAAGGAATTCCGAATCCTAAAGTGCGAGTCGCGATTTGTTTCGCGACTGGCGTGGAGGCAATCGCGGCGTTGGATGCAGGCCCTGGTTGAGTTGTCCCGCCACGAACTGTGGACCAAGCTGGAATTGCATTGGTTGGATTTTGAGTCGAGCGGTTTTGTCCGACGCCAGTTCCGACTTGGGTTGAAGCCGTTGCAATTTTCGACTCAAAAACTACAGGAAACCACGAGCCAATGAAAAGCAAGGCGATTCCAACCAAGCGCGGCGTGAAAGATATGAACCGAATGAAACTGGAGCAATAGCTCGCGCCAAAGTATTGGCGATGCCTGCGGGGCATTTGTTTCATAGGTACCTCGATCTCTATTTTTACATCAGACTTTTAATGATCATGTGCACCAGCACATACAACGTGAGTCCATACCCGCGGCTCTAAATACGGTTCATCAGTGATTGATCGGACTGCGAACCGCTGGACCTCGATGGATGGTTACAGAAAAGGATTGAGCCGATCGACCGCAATGAACTCATTTTGCCGGCGCTGCCATTCATGCCGAGCAAAACACTTAGTCAGCCGAGCCGGCAAACGACCCGAAAATGCCGCCAAGTCCGCTTTTTTGGCCTTGCGATTGGACTAAACGACTTGGGTTCTTCACGGTATAATGCGGATAAACAGATAATGGCGAGGCACGAGGGCGCCGATTGCGATGATGGAGAGTTTAAAAAAATTCTGGGTCGAAACGATGGAGATCGACGCGGCGCGTTGGGTCATCTGGTCTACGTTGTTGCTGATTTTGATCATTGTCGCGATCTACACTGTCAAATTTTTTCGCGATCAAGCTTTTGGTGCGGAGGGAGGCGGCGACGGATCGTTGCTCGATGAAATCCGCCGCTGGAAGCAATCGGGGATTGTCGACGACGACGAATTTGCCCAAGTGCAGGAAATCGCGGCCCAGAGAGTTCGGCAAGAATTAGTTGGGAACCGCGGGACTGGAGTTGGGGCTGGAGTCGCATCGGGCATCGATACCAACCAGCCTAAACCTCGCCCGAAGACTTTGGCAGAAATGAACGCATTAAAGCAGGCTGCGGCGGCGGAAAATTCACCAGGCAATCAAGCGGCAAACGGAAATGAGTCGCTCAGCTCTGATGAATTCAGCACCCAACAAACGGCCGTGGGAGACCAAGCTTCACAAGTGTCTAACGATGAGAAATCGCTAAGCACGGACACTGAAGACGTCGATTTTCAAGAAGACAAAAGTTGACAAGAATTTGCATCCTAACGAATGAACCGGCCGAACAAAACTGCGTATCATGTGCAGGTTGTTGCGTCGGTAAAGCTTAAGCCGCGAACAACGTTTAGATAGGGTTACAATTCGATCATTGTTCCGGAGATGCACAATCTGCGGATCAGTGCGTAAGATTGGAATAAACAACTAGCGGGAAACGGATTCAGTTTTCCCCCCCCTAGTGACTGATGATACATTTGCTCGAAGATGGCGGGCAGGGAAGCACCATCGGTGGCCGGTACGTGCCGGAAATATCGATTATTCGAGCCTAACTGGGACGATCAATAACGGTTGGACTTGACACAGGAGCTAACATGCCCGTCGGTAATGATTCGGGGAGCGGTCGGCGGACCGGCTCTACCAAGAAGAATGCGCACTGTTCGTTTTGTAAGAAGAGCTATCGGGATGTAGGCCCGCTGGTCGAAGGGCCAGGCGACGTTTATATCTGCGGCGAGTGCATCGAGTTGTGCCAGTCCATTCTGGAGCAAGAACAACGTCGACGCGGCCCCACTAAACAACTCTTCAACAAAATCCCAACGCCTCGCGAGATCGTCACCAAACTCGATGAATACATCATCGGGCAAAAAGACGCCAAAAAAGTTCTGGGTGTGGCTGTACACAACCACTACAAACGGCTCTCGCTGGGTTGGGAAGGTAACGATGTGGAAGTGGACAAATCCAACATCCTGTTGGTGGGTCCAACTGGCAGCGGAAAAACCCTGCTGGCGCGAACCTTAGCTCGCATCCTCAACGTACCGTTTGCGATCGGTGACGCAACAACCTTGACAGAAGCTGGATACGTCGGTGAAGACGTGGAAAACCTGTTGCTCAAGCTGTTGCATGCGGCTGATTTTGATATCGAAGCGGCGCAGCGTGGCGTCATTTATATCGATGAAATCGACAAGATTGGTAAAACCAGTAACAACGTGTCGATCACTCGCGATGTTTCCGGTGAAGGTGTCCAACAATCGCTGTTGAAAATGCTGGAAGGTACGGTTGCCAATGTTCCTCCTCAAGGCGGCCGTAAACATCCGGAACAACAGTACATCCAGATCGATACATCGAACATTTTGTTCATCTGTGGTGGAACGTTTGTGGGCGTTGAAGATATTGTCCGCCGCCGATTGGGTAAACGCACCATCGGTTTCGGTCAACAATCCGGCGTCAAAGCAGAAGGTGATTCAGCGGAAATCCTCCGCCAAGTCTCCAGTGACGATATTCACGAATTTGGTTTGATCCCAGAACTTATTGGCCGTTTGCCTGTCATCTCTAGCCTCGCCCCTCTGGACGAAGCGGGTCTGATGCAAGTGCTCACGGAACCGAAAAATGCTCTAATCCGTCAGTACCAAAGTTTGTTCCGAATGGAGAATTGCGATCTGTCATTCACCGATGGCGCTCTCAAGATCATTGCCAAAAGAGCTTTAGAAAAAGCGACCGGCGCTCGCGGTTTGCGATCGATTATCGAACGCGTCATGTTGGATATCATGTACGACCTGCCGGATCAGCCCAAAGGCAGCAAGATCGTGATTGACGAAGACGTTGTGAACGGTCGGCATCAACAGTTTTCGATGCCAGAAACCAAAAGCGCCTAGTTTTTTAAACCCTGAGGGTCCAAATTTGTGCTGGTGATAGTAACGTTCGGCGGTGAAGCGTGCAGCAGGCACTCCGATTCACAGTCGCACGGACACCGCAAGCGGGTAATCTCACGACTCGAATGCGTTTAATATCAGCAGCCCCAATTCGGCGACCTGAATTTTAAGAATCGAAAGAGAGCGGAGTAAGAGCCCGATCACTGCTAGGTTCATCCAAAAAAAATTCCCTGCGACTTCTACAGTCGCAGGGGTTTTTTGTTTAAATAGGTTAACAAAACCGATCTAAAATTGATTCAACACAACGAGTCGTTATTTATCAGCCTTTTCGACCGCTTTCTCTTTCTTCATCACGAACATGAAAAATCCATTTTCTGCCGTTGATTCGAATTTAGTTGGACGATTGGCGCCCAGCGGGTCATAACACAACGTCAATTCATCGTTCTCCCATTTGAGAATTCCCAAGGCTTTGCCCTCAGGAGCTGGACCCGACTCAATCGAAAGATCAATCTCGGTAAATTGCTTACCCGCTTTGAGTTTGTAACTCATCACAAATTCACTGTCTGGACCGGCTGGAATTGTCAACTTGTCTTCGGCGAACTTAACGCCGCCCATCGCCAAGCGATCTTCGGCAACGTCTTCACCGGCTCGTTTACCAGAAGTGTACTTCCAACTTCCCACTAAATCAGCAGGCTTTAGCACCGGATCTTTACCGCCGTTTTTAACTTTTTTCACTAACCGATCAAAACGCGGGTCTTTGCGAATGAAATCAAGATCGCTATCCGTATCAAAGTACGAGCTATCGAGAAACCCCGCAGCAACCGCTTCATCCATAAATTTGAACGATTGGTCGGCATCTTTTTTTAATGACCAAGCACAGCCCAAATTGTACAAGGCGATCGGTTTGTATTCTTTGAACTCCGCAGCGCGATGGTGAGCAGGAATGGCTGCATCTAGATCGCCGCTGGCATGCAAAGAATAACCAAGCAATTGCCATCCCAAACCATTTTTGTCATCGGCGTCGACAACCTGCCGAAGTACTTTTGCCGCCTCTTTATAGTTTTCAGCGCCGATCAATTCTTGACCGCGTTCTAAGAGCGCCCCTACATCGACCTTGTCTTGTTTTTGTTCGTCTTGTTGAGGGGCTGCAGGCATCGGCGCGGCCCAACCACCCATGGCAATTGCCATGCTCAATCCCCACCAAAAACTCTTTCTACTCATTGCTGATCTCCTCATGTAAAGTTTATCCAATACCTACCCCAAGTTGTTGCGTGCTTGCCTCCCCACGCAAACCGGCACATTCGTCGCGGTGGCGTTAATCTTGGCAACTCGTTGGTTCGCAACCCAGAATCATTGGAGTGTACCGGTTCGGCCAAGTCAAATGTTAATTCCTAAATGTTTGAGGCTATTGACAGCCTTACGGCATTTCCCCAGACTATTTGTTACGGCTCAGGCCGCCTCTGCAATGATTCAACACGTGCTTCAAACCCTCATGTTTCTCCCAGGGAGAGGACGGCGGTACCAATGCGCGCTGGTTTGGTTTCGTTAGCCAGGGGCTGGCAAGAATTGTTGATTACTCATCCCATGGTGGTCATCTTAGCAGTCACAGCGTTAGTAATCTGCATTGATCATTTGGAAATCTTGCCGCCCAAAGCCCAGTGTCTGTTAATAATTTGCGCCGGATGTCAACTGCTTACCTACCGCCTAAGTTTGATTCCATTAGTACGAATTTTGTGGGCCACGTTGATCATCGCCGCGATAGCTCTCGGGCATCACCATCAACATTGGTTTATTTACGACTCTAGCGATATTGGATGGCAAGCAACCACGACGGGCAAAACCGTGGAGCTTATTTGCGAACTGATCAACGAGCCCCAAATAAAAAGTCCGCCGGGGACTCCTTCTCCCTTGCAATTTCAATCTAAGGAACCGAGCACGCGGTTGCGTTTGCGAATATTAGCATCGCGAGAAGACTCCACCAATGAATCCCAACCTTTTACGGCAACCATCGGCTCGATCGAAGGCGTGGTGCGTGGACTGTGGTCAAACGGCATTGCCGGTGACCGGGTTCTTATCCGCGGCAAGCTGCGCTCGATTGACGGCCAGCGAAACCCCGGGCAATTTGACTTTCAAGATTTCTATCGCAGTAAACGACAGCGAGCCGTTTTGTTTATCGAGGCTCCCGCCGCGATTCAGGTCCTCGATCGCTCAAGTTATTCGCCCGCCACCATTCGTGCGGCGTTGCGAATTCATTTTGATCGAATGTTGTCAAAATACCTTCCACCGGCGGATGCAGCAATTGCTAGTGCCATGTTGCTGGGCAAACGTCATCGCCTTGACCCGTTGCAGCAATCGCGTTTTATTGAAACGGGAACGGCTCATCTCTTAGCAATTTCTGGATTGCATGTTGGCATCCTCGCCAGTGCAGGATTTTGGTTATTGCGTTTAGGGTGGCTGCCGAGACATTGGAGTTTAGTGCTGGTGGTTGTGCAGGTGACATTCTTTGCTTGGCTCGTCGAATTCAACCCACCCGTCACCCGAGCGGCGCTATTAATAAATCTATTCTGTTTAAGTCGGATGTTGGGTCAACGAGGATTGTCGTTTAACGTTTTGGCATTGGCTGGACTGATTGTGCTGGCGATGAATCCGGCTGATTTATTTAATACGGGACCACAACTGTCGTTTTTGGCCGTGACGGCTTTAATTGCAATTGCCCGCGCGGCGCCGCACCCCCAGCAAATCGAACCGGCGAAAAGGTTGTGGATTAACAGTCGGGGCAAGGCATGGCGCCACGTTCACCGTGTAATTCAAGGATTCAATCGGACTTGTCGGTCTTCCGCAGCATTGTGGTTGGTCACCTCACCACTGATTGCTTTGCGTTTTCATTTAGTCTCCTGGGGTGGATTAGTCGCTAACCCCATTGTCATCCCGTTGATGTCCGGGGTGTTATACGGCGGGCTGGCTGTCATGCTCGTGGGTGATGTTTGCCCATTTTTTACTCGCGGCGCAGCTGACATTTGTCAAACGAGTTTGTGGCTAATGGATACCGTGCTGTTTTGGATTCAGCAATTTTGGTGGAGTTCACAATGGGTGATCGGACCGCCCGCCTGGTCCGTGGCGATTTTTTTGTTCGGTTTCTGGTCATTGCTGGTTTGTCCACAAATTTACTGGGATTTCCAAACAATACTCGGTTGGCTTCTTGCCAAAATTCTTTACGGGAAAAAACGGCTGAATACTGACAAGACGGCCATTCAATTTCCTGCTCCGATTAAACGCAGCCGCATAACCGCGAAACAAGATCAAACGCGCGTTCCGCGTTTCGTGATTTATGCCGTATTTATCGTTTGGTGGATTTCATTCTGGGTATTACCTAATCAGTGGCTGTGGTGGACCCAGCGCAGTCAGCGGGCTTACTCGGAATTGACGTTTATCGACGTGGGACATGGCACCAGTGTATTGGTACGCACGCCCGGCGGGAAATTGATTTTGTACGATGCAGGTAGTTTTGGATCCGTCGACACGGCGACAAATGCGATCTCGGGGGTACTGTGGTCCCTGGGCATCATGCACTTAGATGCTTTAATTATTAGTCATGCGGATCTGGATCATTACAATGCTGTTCCCAATTTAGCAGAACGTTTTTCGATTGGCCGCATTTATTTGACTCCGATGAACTATCACCAGTCACATGCTGGCGTAGTTTATTTGCGCGAACGGTTGGCGCAGCATTGCATCCCGATCTCGTTAATTTCGGCCGGCGATCATTGGCAAATTGACGAGGTTTCGACTGCCCAAGTCTTATCCCCGCCGAATTGCGGAACGGGTGGCAATGACAATGCAAATAGCATTGTTTTGCTAATGAAACTGGCAGAACGTACGGTACTATTGCCAGGAGACATCGATGGTGTGGGGCTGCAACAATTGCTCAAGACGTCGATTGTACCTGTCGATTTAGCAATGGCTCCCCATCACGGAAGTCTCAGCAGCAAACCAGCCAAGTTTGTTGCGTGGTGTCGTCCTACTTGGGTTGCAATCAGCGGTGACCAGCGGCGTGTATCGAAAACCAGTATTTCTCAATACTCGTCACTTGGCGCTCAGGTCTCGAGCACGTCCAGCAGTGGTGCCCTGCGCTTTCGACTATCGCCCGACACAATCGTTTGCCATGGTTGGCTGTCAAATCCCAACTAAAGTCAAAACCCAACTAAAAAAGTTTCCTGTTCGTCCAAGGCAAATGAACCATTAGGTTTCGTCACCCGTCATGTATTCGCGGCGAATGACTAATACGGAGCTGATTATCAAAGGAATTAAAACCATCAGGCCGATTGCCAACAAATGCACCCAGGTTGGATTTTCTGGAAACATGCGCCGATACTCAAACTCGGCGTTTGGAAAAAACCAGCCAAGCCAACGCAACAAGAGTTCTTGCAGATGATAACGCACGGTAAATCGACTGATTAGCGCTGGCACAAAAGGCAAGGCGGTTTCAGCGATCAACAAATAAGCCGCACAGAAAACCATCGATCGTCGAAAAAACAGCACGCCAATTAAAGTGAAAATCGCACTATAGGCTAGACACATTAAAAAAAACACGACGTTCAATACGATCCAATAACGCAGTGGATCTTCGAACATTCCAAAAACGCTGGTCACACCGACACACAACGTGCTGCAAACAAACGCCACCGCCCAGGACATCAATGCCGCGGCTAGGAATTTTCCCAAAATCGTCGACACCCGTCCCGAAGGGCGACTGGACAAATAAATCCAACTCTTGCCCTCTAACTCAGCATACACGTTGGTCGAGCCCCACAGCAAAAGTGATAACACCGAACTGGTGGCCACCAAAAACAACGTTAGGAATTCGACAAAAACAACATCCGCATCGCCACCCCAGACGCGCGGTGCCCAGGCCAGCAAAAATACCATCATGGGTGGGAATAGGCTCAATACGGCAAACACCATCATCCGTTGAAGTGTCATTGACCGCATCAATTCGAAATAACAAGTGGCCCAAGCTCCGCGAATGGCGCTCATATCAAATACCGTACTTTGGTTTGTTTTGAAATCAATTTTTCTGAGACTATCGTTCGCCATGATGGCCTGTGCTGAACTAACTTTCGCCGCGATGCATTTTCATTAACGTTGTAAAAAGACTCTTGAGCGAATCGTCTGTGGAATGAATTTCATGAATGACGATATTGGCACTGGTGGCCAACCGCGGCAATTGTTCGTAAAGCGCTCGCGCCCGACGCGTCGAAACCTCTAATAGCTGTTGTTCGGGGTTCAATCGTATCGACTCAACCTCGCATTCCGGCACCAACAGGGCGGCCAGTTGTTGAGGATCCGAACATCGAATCCGCAAATGGCTAGGCGTTTCCGATAAAATACGAGTAACTTCTTGAGGAGTACCGGAAGCCAGCAAACGTCCGCCTGAGATCAATAAAAATGAGGGCTGAACGGCCTCGACCTCGTGCAGCACATGACTGGCAAAAATCAGACTCTTGCCGCCAGCGACCCACAACTGCAAGAACTTAGTCATTTCGTAGCGCCCGACTGGATCTAAGCCGTTAAATGGCTCGTCCAAAATCAATAGCTGCGGGTCGTGAGCAATGGCCTGCGCCAGTTTTGTACGTTGCCGCATCCCTAATGAATATTCGCGGATCGGGCGATGCATGGCGTGTTCCATTTTTACCCGTTCCAAAGCCGCCACTGCTTTGATTTTGGCTACTTTGGGAGCAAATCCACCCAATCGCAATAAATGGATCACCCACTCATAAGCCGTCACGCGCGGCAAATTCATTTCCGAAGCCGGGCACAGTCCAATGTCGCCCAGTAAATGGTCACGAGTCCAGGGATTTATGCCAAACAATTTGACTTGACCAATTGTGGGGCGAATTTGACCGATGATCAAATTGATCAAAGTAGTCTTGCCCGAGCCATTGGGACCCAGCAAACCATAGGCACCGCTTGTTAACGATAAATGTATGTCGTTAACGCCGATTACAGTGCCATAAAGTTTGGTTACACCTTGCAATTCTATCATGCGGTCGACACTTTCATGATTGGCTCCAGGAGTGGCAATCGTTTTGACCCGAGCAACAAGTTGACCCTGTTTGTGATATCCCGTTATGCGTTGACACGAGAACTGATATTTCGATACAACAAAACCAACGAGACGATGGTAACTAACACGATCATCAACAAACTTGGCCAAACTTGTTCCAGCGTATCAAATCCAAAAATCCAACTTTGCACTTGTCCTAAACCTAAATACAACGACACGCCGGCCCAACCTTTGACGACAGGGTCTGTCATTAATTCAAAATCTTCAGTCATTACCGGCGTGTTGCTGAGATAAGCCGCCCGAGCGATCAAAATGGCCGTCCAAGCGGCCAAGCCCAAAACCCACACCGCAAACCAAGCAAAACTGGCAAACCGACTTTCTTCAGTGAAACTCGACAGCATTAACGCCAGCGAACAAATGGGCAAAATCAATACCAACGACGCCGCCCCAATTCTCAGGGGGACATCCCAAGTATCCATTACCACCGTCAGATCAGGTGATAAAAACAATCCAAATACGTACAGTGTCAACGCGGGTAAAGTTGTAATCAACATCAAGAAAATCGCCGGGATCATTAACTTGCCCAGCAAGTATTCTCGTTTACCAATCGGACGCGAAAAATACAACAATAAAGCCCGTGAACGGATGTCACGCGAAATCAATCCCGGGGCAATGAATCCAATCAAAAACACGACCAACAACGATTGAGGGTAACGAAAAAAGGTCATCAACAACCAAGCCCAGGTGGTTCGCCGAAATTCGGTCTTGTCGCCCGTCCGCAACGAATCCACCAGCACATCCGAATTTGGCAAAAACTCGAGTTGTCGGCGCATGGTTCGCAACTGAACCTCGTTCACTGCACCTTGCACAATCTCGTCGGATTGTTGCATTTCCTCGTCACTCAAGCCCGCGCGGCGACCGGCTCGTTCGGTCGCCTGGCTGATAATCGCGCCGGAATCTGAACGATCAAATCGCACTAACATCTGTTCAACCGCGAAAAAACCGACGCCCCAATACAAAATGGGAAGCCAGGCAAACATCACCATCCGTCGAACCCAAGCCGACCGCGCCGCCAAACGGCAACCGACTTCACCAATTTGCCACCAGCGTGTGCTGGCGGACGTCAAATCGCCACGCCAGGAACGATAGCCAACATCATGAATGGGCATGAGCATCTCCTGAGATGGCGTTGATAAAAATCTCTTCCAATGAATTTTTGGCTGGCCGCAAACTGACGATCGGTACCGACATTTCCGCCGCAGTTCGCCAAATTTGATCGACGGCTGTCATTGCCGGCAACTCGATTCGTAATTCGCCAGACAATGCTCGCTCGGTGGGGAACCCAAGTGCCGTCATTGAATTCGCCAATGGTTGACTGTCACCCAAAACGGTTACGGTGACCATTTGGTGAGTGGGGCGATTCAATTGCTCCAGCGTTTCATGCAATCGCACTTGCCCGTGCGCCAAAATTACTACTTGATCACAAACCGATTGCACGTCGGGCAAAATATGGGTCGACAATAAAACAGATTTGCCGCCCCTCGCTAAAATTTTAACTCGATTCAATAGTGACTCACGCTCTTCCGGATCCAATCCAGAGGTTGGCTCGTCGAGGATCAAGAACTCAGGATCGTGTACGATGGCGGCGGCAAATTTGACTTTCTGCCGCATCCCGGTGGAATAACTTTCGATCGTCCGATATCGCTCTTGCTTCATACCACAAAAATCCAGAATCTCGTGGCCGCGACGCAAGGCTTCAACGGGAGGCAATCCCGACAAGATTGCGGCAAATTGAACGACTTCGATCCCTGTTAATCCGGGGATATAACAATCGTCTTCGGGAACATAACCGATGCGATGTCGAATTTGGCGACCAGCCCGCCCCAAGGGCAACCCCAACATCGTCCCACTGCCACGCGTCAATCGCAGCAGCCCCAACAAGATTTTAATTAGCGTACTTTTACCCGCTCCATTTGGACCCAGCAAACCCGTCACGCCCGGTGCAATATCAATGGTAACTCCAGACAAAGCCCGCAATGTTCGGTAATGTTTCGTCACATCGTTTAGCGAAATCAGCGGCGTCATGAGTCACAATTCACTGGTTATAGTTATTGTTGCGATTCCAAATCGTTTCCAAAACGTCGACTGTCGAGCGGCTATTGTAACGATTCCCTACCGCGGTCATAGCGTTGCCGAGAAAAAGAGACGTCAGCCAAATGGGCTTACGATTGCCCTGCCCAGCTATCGAAGACTGCCATTCTAACGTGTACCGCAATCGTACGACGAAACCACGAGTCTCACTCCGCCATTGCATCCATTGGCCCGTCGTTGACAAACCCACCCATTCGCCATTTCGCGTTCAATCTTGTCCTAAATTTCGCCACAATTTGCAAATACGATCGCCCGGCGTATAATGGGCTGAAAGGTCGTTTGCCCGGAATCGGTGTCGCCAGCCCGGCAATTGCCAACTCGTATGTTATGTGGGTTTAGGAGAGAAGAAATGTTGCGTCGAATTATGGCCTCGGTTGTTGCTACGGCACTCATTTGTGTGGCGAGTACTGCATTTGGACAATTAGTGGCTCTAGATGGTTCCTGGCAACCCGAACGCGGAACAATGCACGGCGAAGTTGTGCCAACCTCAGCTCTTGGGGTCATGGCGTTGGTCGTCAGCAACGGGACCTTTAAGGCCTCATCCGGCAGCCTGTCATCCACCGGCCGAATGAACCAAACCGGTTACCTCTCCAATCAGTTTGATTTGAATATCGAAGGTGGAGCAGACCAAGGTCGATTGATCAAAGCGATCTTCAAAGTCGAAAACCAAATGCTTACTATTACGTATAGCGAGTCGGGCGAATTTCCCATAACCCACGACTCTTCGGCTGACAATAAATACCTAACCTTGATTTACAAGAAACAAGGCGCTGCAGGTTCAGCACCCATCGTCAATGTCCCGCCAACCGGATCCAGCGGTACGGGCAGCGCTGTCGTCGACTAATCTCCGCGCGATTCACCTGCGGATGGGCGACGCCAGAATCCCTCGTAAGGGAATCCCTCGTAAGGGAATCCCTCGCAAGGTAATCCTATGCCAAGAAACCGCATGCCAAGAAAACTTCGCAAGGGAATAACAAGTAAGGAAACTGCACGTAAGGATACAACACCGTGGTCCTGGCGGAAACCAAAATCAATTTTTTGCGAACTGTCACAATTGGGCTATGTTTCGCTCTGCATACGTTGGCCTATTATACGGACTGGCCATTTGCAACCACGTTAAATGCCAACAATGAATCTGAATCGATACTGATCGGCGTTGCTTTACATCAAACGGTCACGTTATTGGCACTTGCCTGGGTTCTGCAATCATTTTTAATTCACCTGCTTCTGGCAACGGGTTATTCGGCCTTTTGGATCGGGCCTCGAGCGGTAATCATGGACGCGATATGGCTGACTTCGGCCATTGGGTTGACTCATGGTCCAGGTAGTGGTTTAGTCAGCGTTTACTTTGTGATCATTGCAACGGCCGCCTGGCGGTTGCATTTGCACTGCGTGTGGGTGGCAACTTCAGCAAGCTTGATTGGCTATTTCATTGTGCTGGGAATTGCTCGATTCTCCGATGGTATTATTCAAGCGGGATCGATCATTGCTGTGCCGCGACACCATCAAGGTTTTGTTGTCGTGGCCCTGTTGGTCACAGGCTGGATTGCAGCGCAAACGGTCCGAGCGGCTTACACGCGAATTGTCATGTCACCTTCTGAGCCAAATTCACCAAGCAATTCTGAATCACAAATCTCATCTGAACTGCCGAACTCACCTGACTCACCTGACTCACCGCCAGATCGAGTTGCTGCGAGAGGAGCCTAAGGCCAGAATATGACTACGACCTCGGACCATCATGAATCCTGTCCGCGTTGCCAAAATTGGATCAAATCGCGATCATTAGGCTGTCCGATTTGCGGCTGGCGCGATATGCCTGAAACGAAGCCAACTTGGCGCAACGAACGTTACCTGACAAACACTGCGATCGGTTTAATGATCGCGATTACGTTTATTTGCCTTGCACTTTTTTTGGCAGCTCCCGGAATTGGAATTTTGTTTGCGATATTAGCTTTAGCCCCTACGGCCCGAACGTTATTGGTTCTTCGCCAACGCCAAAAACGAACCATGTCCACATCAACGTCTACATTCATTCTGATGTATCTGGGTTCGATCAGTTTTGCTGCCGCCTGGATCGTCACCTGTTTTATCGTTGTGGCAATGACGTTTTTTGTTTGCCTATTCTTGGAATGTACCGGTATGGTCCGTCTCGGATTTGATTCAGGGGGCTACTTCAATTCGTGGAGCTGGGTAATTGGCCTAGTCGTCATATCACTTATTATTCTTTCGATTGTTGTCATACGCGCTCGCTGGCGGTGGGATACACAACCCCCTTACATTGGAAAGTCCGAACATGATCAGTTCCACAAATAATCTACGCGATCATTTGTTTTTGGGCACGACTCAGAGTTTCTGCCCGGATTGTTTGCGATTAGTGGTCGCCAAGATCGTGGTCCAAAACCAACGCGTGTACTTCGATAAATTTTGTCCGGAACACGGCCCGCGTCGCGATTTTGTTTGCTCGGATGTCGCTTATTGGGATCGGTTGGATTTCAATGTTCCAGGCCGATTGCCCGTTTGGTTTGGCACGGAACCACAAAAAGGTTGTCCTTACGACTGCGGGTTGTGCTCGGCCCACGAACAACACACTTGCATTGCGGTGCTCGAGATCACCTCGTCCTGCAATTTAACTTGCCCCATGTGCTACGCCTCGAGTGGTCCGGGCGGTCAACACTTATCGTTTGCCGAATGTCAACAAGCAATCGATCGATTGGTGTTCGTCGAAGGTCACGCCGAAATTTTGCAACTCTCCGGGGGTGAACCCACGATCCACCCTGAGTTTGAGAAAATTCTGGACTATGGCTGCCAATCGCCGATCGACTTGGTCATGATCAATACTAATGGCATTCGGTTGGCACAAGACCGGCAGCTTTGCGAATTCTTAGCCGAACGGCGATTGCGACTGCAAGTTTATTTGCAATTTGATGGTCTCACCGATGGAGTGTACAAGCCGCTTCGCGGACTTTCTCTGTTGGAACAAAAACTAAAAGCAGTCGAGCGGTTGGGCGAATACGGAATAAACACGACTTTGGTTACTACCGTGCAACCGGGTGTCAATGTCGATCAAATCGGTAACTTGGTAGACTTTGCTCGAGTGCGACCTTGGGTCACGGGGGTCAGTTTCCAACCGGCCACCTATGTCGGTCGAACGGTTATGCCCGAGGATTTGGAACAACGCATCACATTCCCCGACATCATTCGACAAGTCGTCGCACAGTCTGCCGGCCCTTGGATTGCCAGCGATTTTTTCCCCGTCCCCTGCGCCCATCCCAATGCACATAGCATCGCATATGCTTTTCGCCATGGAGACCAAGTCACGCCTATTACTCGGTTCGTCGATATCGAGCGGCACTTTGACCTTTTAGCGAACGGCATCAGTCTCAATCGACAAAACACACGGCAGATTATCGCCCAGTGGTTAGAGCGAGAAACCTGCGGCTCCGATTGCAGTTGTTTTGGTTCAACGGATCAATTGGCCAACCAGTTGCCGACATTTACACCACCGGCCCCATCAGTTGATTCACCGGAGGGTTACACCCGCGCAGTGTTAGGGTTGGCCGAGTCGTTTTTCTCGCGCGCTTTGAGCGAGGACCTATCGGCAGCTGACATGTTTCGCATCACCACAACCAGTTTTATGGACGCCTACAATTTTGACGTTCGTCAAATCATGAAGTCTTGCGTTCACCACCTGTTACCATCCGGTCATTTGATTCCCTTTTGCGCTTACAATTTGTTATATCGAAATGGATTGGTGCCTTTGCCATCCCTGCAGTCCATCCCAGCCCGCCAATCGAATGTGCCGGGCTCAAGTAACGAAGTCATGAAACGCTCGTCGAAGGAATTGCCGATTCTCGATCAGGTTTCACGATGAAGCTCGGTTATATGGCAATCATGATGGTCGCCATTGTTGTCGGCTGGGCGATCTCACGTCGCACGCAACGAGCGCTCCCCATTACTTGGCAACAGAAGTTAGGAATTGTCTGGGGCGGATTTGTCGGGGCTATGATTGCAGCCAAACTACCTTTTCTGTTTGACGATTGGAATGCCCTGGTCGACGGCTCAGCTTGGCTGGTAAGTGGCAAGACGATTCTAATGGGGCTTGTCGGGGGATATTTGGGTGTTGAACTTTCCAAATGGGCTTTAGCTGTGCAGGGATCAACGGGCGACACGTTTGTATTGCCGGTCGCCTGTGCAATCGCTGTAGGTCGGCTGGGATGTTTTCACGCGGGGTGCTGTTTTGGAGTGCCCAGTAACTTGCCCTGGGCGGTAATTTTTCCCAATGTGGATCAACAACCACGGCACCCAACACAGTTGTATGAGTTCGGATTTCACACAACCATGGTAGCTTTTTTTTGGTTGTGCCAGCGGCAGCGGTGGTTCGAGCGGCATCAATTCAAACTCTACGTAATGGTATATGCCGTCTATCGCATTGGGACTGAGACAATCCGCCCCGAAGCACAATGGTTGGGCGGTCTTACAGCCTACCAATGGGGCTCGCTGGTGATCTTGGTTCTGTTTGGAATGCTTTGGTATCGCGACCAACACCGTCACGAATCGTTACAACGGTTGCCAGCTGGGAGATCTTAAGGTTGGATGCCATTTAATATGGTTATTTAGAAACTTAAGTGGCCTTCGCGGATTTTGGGACAAGAAAATGTAGGACAAGAAAATGTAGGACAACGGGAATTGAATGGCCAATGTGAGGTGGAAATCAGCATTGATTGTCGTGGTTGGTATCCTGTGTCTGCATTTTTTCTATTCTGTCCCCTCGAACGTTATACATATCGATTGACCTAATTTGCGATGTCGCCTTTATGAACTCAATTTCTTAAAGAGTTCAAATCTTCTTGTCCCAAATCTTCTTGTCCCAAATTCCGGGTACTCATGATTTATTGTGGCGGGCCGTGGGCGATGCGATTGCAATAACATGGACAACTTTTTTTCTCAAGGTTTTTTTTGCAACCCACTTAGATCGTAGGGGCCTCAAGTTGCTCAAGAGGTTTGCCACAGTGTCAAAAGCTCCCCCGATCCGTTTTGAGTGACCGTCGTGAAAGTGCGTATTGCGTTAAATTCATCCAAGCCCGCAATTCCCGGCAACCAACCTGTTGCCGCTGTATCCCAGCGTTCGTGTTTTCCGTGTTTTTCGTGGTTAAGTCGTACTTAGGCGTTGCCCGCAATTTAGTTATTCAAATAGCAGTTATCTTTTTGGTTGGATTTCGTAGTTCCATTCACCATGGAACTTATTTCGGACGATCTGCACTTCGGCAAGTTGATCATCAGTGATTTTCAGTTTATCGGGGTAGTCTTTTTCGTCAAGATAGGCGTGAACTTCGAGGCCGGTTT
>JBGSMY010000156.1:0-9147 GCA_041739975.1 Pirellulaceae bacterium | reverse complement strand
GGCCGCTGACCGTGGGGCGTACAGTCAATGGTGCCTTCACCAGCGCTCCAGCAACGGCCGATGTCCCGTATCGATTGGGGTTGCAGTCATTTACTGATGGCACGAGCCATAATTTATGTTTGGTGAAATTGACAATAGCGTCATCTGGACAGGCACGTCGAACCCACCTGGATCATTTGGCGTTTATACTTGGGCACAAGGGTACTGGTTTAACGCGCATTCGCATTTGGAGGGCCGCTTCAATCAAAAAGGTCCCGTCGACGAGATGCAATTCCGGGAACATCGCACATTTCGTAGCGATCATCCACAGGTTGTCCAGTTTTGCATGGTTGACGGGTCAATCCGAATAGTACCGGAAACCACCGATCGAATGGTATTGGAGCAACTATTAACTCGCAATGGCGGTGAAATTATTCGAGAATGAGCCGCGTGGCCATTCGATTCTTAAACATTATTTTTTTGAGCGAAACCTATGATTCATCAAATCCGTAATCAAATCGTGACGCTAATAGGTGCACTGGCATTTATCATCAGTTCGACGACTGTTGTTTCGGCCCACTTTATTTGGGTCGAAATCAATAACCAACAAGTGAAGGTCTATTTTGGAGAAGGTGCACAACCCGACCAAGCTGATTTGCTTGCTAATGTTGCGCAGATGAAAGTTCAGCAGTGGCATGCTAATCAATGGCTAGAGATGTCTGTCCAACCGCAAACTCTCGACAACACCGGATGGTACCAAGGCGATCTCCAAGATCACGCCAACGCGATTTCGGTCACTTGTCCTTATGGAATTCTGCAGCGCGGTGATCAAAGTTTCTTTTTGCACTATCAAGCAAACTATTTTGATCTTAAATCCAAATCGTCAAACAACGCACCGCAGCCCGAGGCATTTTCCGAATCGGCTCTTGCCATCATTCCTCAATTCGTTGATGGCACGTTGTCTCTCGTCTGCCGAAACCGCGGTCGTTTACTCCATGACGTAGAGTTGACGGTTGTCGAAGGCCAAGATACTCCCGCTTCATTGGAATTAAACAAATCGGGTGCAATTGTTTTGTCGACCAAAGCGCGGGGCCGATACATCGTTCGCGGCAAATGGGTTTCGCCTGAACATGGAACGTGGCAGGACAAACCATATTCCGAAGCGCGTTATTACACTACCGTAATAATTGATACTCTTGATAATAACGTTTCCGACAAACCTACACCGGTGGCTGATTCCGAAACGTTGCCGCCACTGCCCGTTGGTTTAACTAGTTTTGGCGCAGTCAACTGCAACCAGCATCTGTATGTTTACGGCGGCCAACTCGGCGAAGCCCATGCATACTCGGCTGAAACCCAAAACGATGCGCTGTATGCACTAGACTTGGCTAATCCAAAGTCATGGCAAGTTGTTCACCGCGATGGTGGCCTTCAGGGCTTGGCACTCGTCGAACACAACCAACAAATTTATCGGCTCGGAGGATTTTCAGCGCGCAACGCAGAGGGCCAACCTCAAGATCTAATTTCTCAAGTCAATGTCGAGCGCTATGATTTCAATGCCAGTGCTTGGCAGGCTCTGCCGTCGCTACCTGAACCGCGCAGCTCGTTTGATGCAATTGTCGCTGAGGGCCAGATTTATGTCATCGGCGGTTGGAAGTTGAGTGGAAAAGACAGCAAACCCGAATGGCTTGATACCGCATATCGATTGAACCTCAATGAAATCGACCGCGGCTGGCAAGCATTGCCTGCGCCACCGTTTCAACGTCGCGCGATTGCCGTTGGACAAGTCGATCAAAAAATCGTCGTTGTTGGCGGCATGAATGCCGACGGTCAGCCGACTACCGCCGTTTCGATTTTTGATATCGCTGCTCAGAAATGGATCGATGGCCCCAGCTTACCTGCCGGGGATCAAATGGAAGGCTTTGGTAGCGCTTGTTACAACGTAGGCGGACAATTGATCGCCAGTACCTACCAAGGCGCAATTTATCGCCTTGATTTACCGGGCAATCGCTGGGTTTCCATTGGCGAACTTGATCCCAGCCGATTCTTTCATCGGCTGTTACCACTCTCCGATTCCGAATTTGTGATCTTGGGCGGCGCAAATATGGAACGGGGAAAATCGCTGGAATTGTATCGTCAGAAAATTAAGTAGGTTTAGAAATCTTCGCTGCCGCTCGCAATTTCGCGCTGCGGCTGCGGGGATTTTGATATTGTTCTTGCTCGCTCGGTCGCAACGGCTTTTTGGTCAAACGTTGCCATCGGGAATCCGACGCAAACGATTGCTTGACGAGGCGGTCTTCCAGCGAATGAAAACTGATGACCACCATTCGACCGCCCTCGATTAGGCAATCCGCAAATCGTTCCAGTGCGACCTGCACGAACCGCAACTCTTCATTAACGGCAATTCGTAAGGCCTGAAAGGTACGGGTTGCCGGGTCGATGGAGTGATTTTTCGAACGCGGTACACAACTTCGTACTAAACGGGCAAGTTCATCGGCGCGGCGCAACGGTTGCTGTCGCCGTGTCTCGACAATTTTTTTCGCGATTCGACGACTGAATCGTTCTTCACCCCATTGATAAATCAAGTCGGCAATTTCGCGTTCGGGCAATCGCTCCAACAATCGCCAAGCTGGTTCACCGTTGGTTACATCAAAACGCAGATCCAATTCGCCTTGCGTTTGATGACTGAAACCGCGAAGTGGACATTCCAATTGATCGCTCGACAACCCCAAATCCAACAAAATTCCATCAACCTTTGAAATCCCCAACTCCTCAAGCAATTCAGGTAATTCCGCATAATTGCGATGTATCACTTGCACTTGAGGCGGCAATTGATCGAGGTTTCGATGCGTGGCCGATGCATCCCGATCGAGAGCCAAAACTCGTCCCGACGTTCCGACGGCTTCCGCCAATAACCGAGTGTGGCCGCCGCCGCCGTACGTGCCATCAACAAAACAGCCCCCCGGTTGCACCGCAAGCCATTCCAGACATTCCCGAGGCATTACAGGGACATGGATGCTGGTTCCGGCATCGCGCTCCAAAGGGTCCATGGTTGTTTGCTTCCCGTGCGTTCGATAAACTCAAGGCTTCGACTTCAATAAAGTTCGCCAGGAGTTTAGCTTATATGATGAAGGTCTTATTAGGTATGCTGGTTAGCACAAGCTTGCTGTTAACATCGACAGTCCGAGCCGACGAAGGCATGTGGCTTTTTAATGGACTTCCCACCGAGCACTTCAAAGAAAAATATGGCTTTGAGCCAGACCAGGCATGGGCTGAACATTTAATGAAAGCCTCCGTGCGATTTAATGTGGGCGGCTCCGCATCGTTTGTCTCGAGCAATGGACTGGTTCTAACCAATCATCATGTCGGTTCGGATACCCTCTACAAATTGTCAACCAAAGAACGCAACATCCTCGAAAACGGTTATTTGGCGCGAACGTTTGAAGAAGAACTCAAAGCTCCCGATTTAGAGTTGAACCAATTAGTCAATATTCGCGATGTCACGGCCGAGGTGAACGCCGCCGTGACACCACAGATGGCTACCGACAAAGCCGTTGCCGCTCGCCGTGAGGTCATCTCTAAAATCGAAAGCGCGGCGTTGGCCGAATCCGGTTTGCGTAGCGATGTGGTCACGCTATTCGGCGGCGGCCGATATCATCTGTACCAATACAAAAAGTATACCGACGTTCGGTTGGTTTGGGCGCCAGAAACAGCAATTGCTTTTTTTGGAGGTGACGCCGACAATTTCGAGTATCCGCGCTTCTGTTTGGACGCCTGCCTGTTTCGTGTATACGAAAACGACAAACCGGCCAAAATCGAACACTTTTTGAAATGGTCTGCCAACGGTGCAACCAATGACGAACTGATCTTTGTCTCCGGCAATCCCGGTCGCACTAGTCGGATTTTCACCGTCGCCGCGCTAAAATTTCAGCGGGATGTGCGTCTGCCGTTTACAATGGATTTTTTGCGCCGCCGTGAAATCGCTTTGCAACAATTCGGTTTGGGAGGGGCAGAACACGCTCGCCGTGCACGCGAAGATTTATTCGGCGTTCAAAATTCTCGAAAAGCACGAACCGGAATGCTCAATGGCCTGCAAGACCCCGCAACTTTAGCACTGAAACAAACCGAAGAAGATCAGTTAAGAGCTTTGTGCAATAGTCGCACCGATCTCAAAAAATACGCTGACGCTTGGGATACGATTGCTAAAATCCAAACCGAGCGGGCAAAAGTCCAGGGCAAAGGCATCTCGATCAATTCGCAACTGTTCAATATCGCCCTGTCGATCGTGCAAATGGCGGCCGAAGACCAAAAACCCGCCGGCGATCGGTTGCCAGAATTTTCGGCCGCTGGTCGCGAATCGTTGTTGCAACAACTGTTGTCAACGGCGCCCATCTATACCGATCTCGACCAAGAGTTATTGGCCGACTCCATCGCTCGCACGTTAGAACTCCGTGGTTTTGATGATCCGTTGTGCCAACAAGTTTTGGACGGCCAAAGCCCTGCCAATCGCGCAGCCGCTGCCATTGCCGGCACGCAACTTCAAGACGTCAACGTTAGGAAACAACTAATCGATGGCAAACAAGCCGCTATCGATCAATCAACCGACACGATGATTCAATTGGCCAAACTTGTTGATGGCGAGATCCGCAAGTTTCGTAAAATGACTGACGGTTGGGACGAACAAGAAAAACAGGCTTACGCAAAAATTGCCGAAGCCAAATTTGCCACAGTGGGCACGTCAACTTATCCTGATGCGACCTTTACTTTACGGCTTTCTTTTGGCCGAGTCATGGGTTACGAAGAAGATGGTGAATCAGTTCCTGCTTGGACCAAAATGGCTGGCGCTTTCGATCACGAAACTGCACACTCTGGTCAAACGGACTATGCTTTGCCGGCCAGTTGGCATGCCGCAAAAGATCAACTCAATGGTGCGACACCATTTAATTTCGTCTCGACGGCCGACATCATTGGTGGCAATTCGGGTAGTCCCGTCGTCAATAAAGACCTCGAACTCGTGGGGCTGATTTTCGACGGAAACATCCATTCGTTGACAGCCGATTATGTCTATACGGATAAACAAAGCCGCGCTGTCAGCGTCCATTCCAGTGCGATCCGTGAGGCGCTCTATAAGGTGTACAACGCCACGCATATTGTCGAACAATTGGGGCGCTAACCACTGTCCGAAATTGTCAATTTTGGATGTTAATTGTCCATCGAAACAGCTCACTTGAGATAAGAATTCGCAAGCTTATCTCAAGTGAGTATTTGGTCCATTTGCTGTTTACGCGGCTAAAACCCCTTTAAAACCACTAAAATCTTGCTCCTCCCACTTCATATATCCAAAAAAAGTGCCCCAATTCATATATTCGCGGAAACTAATCTTGTCGCCTTGGGTTTATTTACTAAGCCCGTGTTCGCCTTGTTCGAACCGGCGCGGGCGTCGGTTGCATTCCTCGGTCTAAGGGCAAAATCGCCTAATCAGGGCAATGATATCAACCACCTCGTTCGTAATGAATTTTTATCCGATGGAGCCAACTATGCGATTCCCCGTATCTTCGTTTAGACCTTTGTCAGTTGCTGCATGGGCGGCCCTGACAATCGCCGCTTTAAGTCCAATGACGCTTGCGGCCCAAGAACAAGAACCGCCGCAGACGAGAAAAATTGTCGTTGAAGAAGTGCGGGCACAAAAAGAAAAACCGCTCAAACAAGACGTTCAAGGCAACGACAAGGTCCAGGCGGCCGCCAAAAAACGCGAATACGTTGAATTGGAAAATGTAAAACGCGAACGAACTCAAGACGACACCAATAAAAACAACCAGAAACAAGACGAAGAGATTCGGCAACAAGTTCGCAAACTAAAGTTGGAAAACGAAACATTGCGGCAACGTATCGTCGAAATGGAAACGATACAACAAAAGTTAAAAGTCGAAATCGAACGTTCGCGTGGAGCAATTAAAGAAAAACAGCTTGCCGTTGAGCGCGAAGCACAAAAGGCGAAAGCAGAAATAGAACGCGAAGTACAAAAAACTCGGAACGAAATCGAACGGGAAAAGTCGCGAGCGCGTGAAGAAATCGAAAGAGAACGACAAATCGTCCAACAACGAGCCGAGGAGATCCGCGACCGCGCCCGAGTTGAAACGCAAGAGGCCCGACGGATTGCCGAGCAAGCCCATCAACAGGCTCAAGACGCACAACGACGCGCCGAAGCAGGTCAACGCGCCGAAGCAGGTCAACGCCGCGAAGCAGATGAACGACGCGAAGCAGATGAACGCCGCGAAGCGGGTCAACGCCGCGAAGCAGGTGAACGCCGCGAAGCAGGTGAACGCGGTGAAGCAGAAGAACGACGCGAAGCAGATGAACGCGGTGAAGAAGGTCAACGACGCGAAGCGGGTCAACGACGCGAAGCAGAAGAACGACGCGAAGCAGGTCAACGCGGCGAAGCAGGTCAACGCGGTCAAGCTCGACCACGTCCCAACGACATGCGAAATCCACCAGCCGAACAACGTGAAGGCGAACAACGAGTTCGTCCAGAACCGAGACGACCCGCACAGCCTCGAATGCCGCAGGTTGCTGCAAGTGAACGCCCACGCGATTCCGCCAGAGACAACGATTTGGCCGCACCGCGACAACCGGGTCCTCCGCGTCAAGTTGAACCGCCACGCCAACCCGGGCAAGGTCGTCAACCAGGATCACCGGGCCAAGTTTCCCAAGATCGCCCTCAGCCCCCTCAAGCCATTAATAACCAACAAATGCAACGCTTGATGTCAGCTCTGGAAGCTCTTCGGGAAGATGTCAATAGCTTGAAGCGCGATGTCAATCAACTGAAAAAGAAACAAGAACAATAATTCGGGCAACAAAAATTTGGGCAACAAAAATTTGGGAAACAAAAATTTGGGAAACACATTGCATCCCAAAGCATTACGAATAACGACACCGCTATAGCTCGGTGCCGTTACTTGAGGTGCGTGTTACACGAGGTGCGTGTTACATTTTGTTGCTGCTACTCATCGGTGCTCGTCACTGATGACGCGTAAACCGCGGTGCGGCCGAGCGATGCAAATCCCATCGATACCAATCCCACCAGCAACGCAACTAGACCTGACAAGCCGATAACTAACAACATCATCGCCCACAATGGTAAACATTGGGCGATGATTTTTTTTACTAATTCCAATGGTTCAACGACAAAAACCATCAGGACTGATGTCAGTGGCAGCAGCAACCCGATCAGTAGCAGAGTGCCTTTAAAAGCCCCCACATAGTCGCCCCGACTGGGAGCCGAGTGACTGCCAATACACAAGGCAAAATATAGAAACAACCAGGGTTTCCAGGTCAACCAATTCGATTCAGCCGCGACCTGCTGCATTGTTTGCCAGACTAATTTGATCGCCATTAAAATGCCCGAGTCCAACGATTGCCATTGGGACTCGCGAATGCTTTGTACCAATTGCCAAGTTACCATTGGGTAAAACCAAGTCATCAGAGCAACAAGCATCAAACTGCCACCGACCAGCGGCGCTGTACCGATAAACACGTTGCCAATTTCACTCCACCAGTTGCCTTTTTGATAAGAGTGGCGGATATAACCCAATCGCCCCGCTTTGATATCCGGATCAAACAAACGCATCTCGTCAATCTTGTGGCCAAAAATTATGCAAGCCGCGGCATGGCTCAGTTCATGGATGGGAGTACCTAACCATCCCGTCACCAACACAGCTCGCCATCCAAACCATCTGGCCAACTGCGATTGAATTACACGTTCCAGCCAATGAATAGTAACCCCAAAGACCACAAACGGGGCCACCAAACTCATCAACACGACAATCGCTTGACCCACAGGTTGCATTTCAACGTATAGCGATTGTCGCCAATCGCCTCTCCTTAACGCCCAAGACTCAAATTAGAACGATTGTCCTCAATCGCTTCTTCCCAACTCAAAAAAATCGCCACGTAAAATTCCCTCAATCGTTTTCAACTTTAATAGCGACTGACTTCGATAATCTCCCATCCCTTCCTTGCAAGTAACACTTCCCGCTCAAAATACCAAACATTTCTCTCCAGAGCTGCCCTGTTACAATATTCGACATCACCAATTACCTTTCTTGCCATAACACGAGATTTCATTGGGGAAATCCAGGTCGCTGTAATCGCGGAAAACATGTAGGCCTGGATCGGCCTATTCATTAAACCAAAACGATTGGGGACAATCGGTTCACGCATACCATCCTAGATAATAATCGGCGATTTTGTTACCTTGAGAGGTGCCCTACGATCGGCCGACGCAGCTGTGGCTAAAAGACCATCATCGACAATAATAACGAACAACACTATGAACGTTTTGCCGCCCATTCGAATAAAACGAGAAGACTTACCTTCTGGCGAGAGTTTATGCTCTTATTGCACGGCCAAGTGCTGCCGGTACTTTGCTTTGCCAATCGACACGCCCACCGAATTTCGAGATTTTGACTTTATTCGTTGGTACTTATTGCACGATTTGGCTACGATATTTTTGGACGAAGGCACGTGGTATTTGCTCGTGCATACAACGTGTCGTCACTTGCAATCGGACCATCGCTGTGGGATTTACCATACGCGACCCGATATTTGCCAAGAGTACTCTACCGACAATTGTGAGTACGAAGAAAACTACGTATATGAAGGGTATTTCGAGTTGCCGGATCAAATCGTCGAATATGTCGACGCTCGATTTTACTCGCGACCCGATCAACCGCGATTTCGTTCAGAACGGCCGGCGGCATTTCCCATTCTTAACAGTTGAAATTTGGCATGACCAACAAGCTTATTGAACCTCGTACGTTGCGAGGTTTTCGCGACTTTTTGCCAGAAATGATGATGCCGCGGGAATCGATCATCGATACCGCTAAACGTGTTTATCGCTCGTATGGGTTCGCGCCGATCGATACGCCAGCACTGGAATATTATGAAATCTTAGGTGGCAAAGGCAGTGACGAGACCGATCGTCAAATGTATCAATTTCGGGACCACGGCGATCGCCATGTGGGTATGCGATTTGATCTAACGGTGCCGCTCGCCCGCTTTGTCGCGCAACATTCGGCCGCGCTGGGCATGCCGTTTAAGCGCTATCACATCGCCACGGTGTGGCGTGGTGAAAATAATCAAGCAGGTCGGTTTCGTGAGTTTATGCAA
>JBGSMY010000077.1:0-10426 GCA_041739975.1 Pirellulaceae bacterium | reverse complement strand
TGAGCCCAGGCTAAAACGATCTACTTGCCCGCCGCTTTCCCCCAAGGCCTTGGGGGAAAGCGATTTTCTAGTCTACAAAAATTCTTTCCTTAAAAGTGAGACAAACACTAAAAACAAGATGCTAATACAAGATACTAGGCTAACCTACCGTAGCTAACCTACTGTAGCTAACCTACTGTATGTGGCCGCCGCCGTATTCGGCGGGGACTCACCGGCTATCCTCACCATAAAAACCCAACATACTTACAAACAACCCTTAAAACACTTCCCGTGTCAATTCACAACGACCAACGAATGTCGTTGTTCGGCCAAAAAAGAAAGAAGCCATAACGGTATTTTCCCGCAACGGGATGGTTACTTCCACCGAAACTTCTGGCGTATTGCGACCGATTGTATCCGGCGTCACGACTAAATTAAATTGACTGACACCGGTCGCACGCAGCACAAAAGAAGCGGCTTGGCGGCACCGATCGGGCGTTGCCCCTGGAATAATTCCGGCTCGAGCTGCTTCGTAAGCGGCAGCGTCGGCAGCGTGCTGCAACATGTTGGCGCGCGAGACTTCGTAACAGCCAAACAGCAGGATCACAAGGATCGGAAATGTCAAGGCAAATTCAACCATGACCGCGCCACGACGAACTTGAGAGCGTTGGCGGGTCGCGCGTGAACAAAACATTTATTGGGTTCCCGATCAGAAAATTATTCGATCAACAACACGGACAGTTGCCGTGCGATTTCTTTGAAAACTGCCGCCAATTGGGCATTATCTGTGGCGTGCAGATGAATACCTTTAGGCGTTGAATTAGCCACTCGTTGCATGAGTGCTTCGTTTGTGGTGGGCCCCAAGGTGACCGTATGAATCGTGACACCAGTAGTTCGACTGGCAACCACATCCGGACTTACGCCACGATTGTGGAACCCGTCGGTCATACAAACAACGGTTTTTTCAGCAAATTGTCTGGCCAACCGATCGTTCTTAACCGAGTTAATTCCTAGCTGCAAACCTTCGCCAATCGCAGTGAATCCATCGGGTCGTTCCGAGCGAAAACTGTTGATGATGGCATCCAAGTCATCAGTTAAAGCAACCTTTTTGCGGGCCGTGGTACTGTAAACCGTGAGAGATACAAGTTCCCGTTGAGGTGAATTTTCCAGTTCCTCTAAAAACAATCGCAAAGCGTTTGCCAATCCGCCAAATCGATTGTCTTCAGCCATTGAGCCTGATACGTCGAGAACCAAAGCGATATCACGATCTAATCGCGTCGCAGTGGCAACTTGACGTGGCTCAAATTGTGTCAGACCAAAAATGGGAGCAAACAACAATCCCACCGGGCCATCGATACTATCGGCGGTTCGAGTTCCCGTCACACGAACCGTGTTTGTGGGAGTTGAATTGAGTTGGAAAGCGATCAAGCCATCGGGCTGTTCAATGGATGAGCCAAAGTCAACTTGATCCGGTCGAAGATTCAGTGGACGTCCAGCGACTGTATTCATTTGAGCCACTTGCAAAGCGGCGGTACGAGCATCGTCAATGCTTTGAGTACGCCCCAGAGCTTCCGCCGCAGCGCGCGCGGCCGCGTCGGTGGCCGTCCTCAATTCCGCTCGGGTCACATGGATTCGTGCGATGTCAATTGACATCACGACCGAGCAAAACAAGATCACAAGGCAGACCGCGATCAGCGGCAACATCGCACCTGGTCGAGGCTGAAATCCGCGCGGGCGCTGCTGGTTTCTAGATTGATCCAAAAGTCGTGTTGTGGTTATTCGATTTGGCATGGCGATGGCAATCTCAGGTTTTCATTATTCTTTGATCATGACGGCGATTGCCGAAATGTCAGCGACCGGGATTAATCGGCTATTCATAATTCGCACTTGGTCGGCACTGACCGCAACCGTAACTCGAATGGGAGTTCCTGCGGGGACGGTCGCTACATTAGGCGGATCAAAATTGACGTTGATCGTATCGAGCCGTCGGCCTTGGGCGACGCGATTGGCCGCTTCGATTGCTGCAGCGTTCGTGGTCTCCGGTCGAATTGCGACTTTGGCTGCTTGATAAGCCGATTCCACCATGGCTTGTTTGGCAAACATTAGGTTTGCACCTTCCAGGGCACCGAGGACGACCAGAATAATGACCGGCAAAGTAACCGCTAATTCGACTGTCGCTACGCCGGTTCGTTGTCTTTTTCGCCGAGTATTCATCTTGGATCAATTCAACAGTAGTCAATGAAACTTACTTGAACCCCGCGTGGCACCGCGTTTAAATTGCCGGGCTGCCAGGCGACAACGGTCCGCGCTTGCTAGGGATTTAATGCGTAGCCGTATCTCTCAAGGCGAGTTGTTGTTCCAACTGCTGAATTCGTTCGCGTTGGTTGCGTACAAGTTCAGTGCATTTGTTGAAATCCGATCCGATGACGCCCCAGAAATCGTTTTCCCGAAAGACAACCGTTTCGGTGTCGCCATTTTGATGTAGCTCGCGCAACACACGTCGCAAACGAACGATAGGTCCGACGAATCGATTGCTAAATCGAATTGAATCCAAGACAAAGGCCGGCAGTAGCGCCAAGATCAAGATTCCCAATAGGGAGAATTCCGATGCCGCATCTTCGATTTTAGCCAAGAATGGCATGCTGGGATCCCCCAACAGCGCCCGCAACAACACGAAAGCGCCGGCGGTAACTAAGAAAAAAATCATCCAATGAAAAGAAATTCGGCGAATCAAGGCGCCCTGAACGTCTTTGTCAACAAAGGTTTGCTTGCGTTTTTTGGAGTGTGCCATGATTTGGTCCCCGACTGAAGTTTCCTGCAGACAATAATCTGAATGAGGAAAGCTAGGTCACAAAGCGGGCCGGGTACATTAGTTTTTATCGAGAAGTCATGGAAGTCTAGGTTGACCTTGACGGAGTTAACGGTTCTGAGGATTGGGACGGAACAAACTAAACGTACCATTCGATAATTCTTTGGCTGTAGCGATCCAATTGGTTGCGGTCGGGGATTAAGTAGCGAATTCCAAACGAATCGACAATCAATACGCTGGACTCACCCAAACGCCGCACGTCGTCTTCGTCTTTGAGTATAAATCGCGTTGGCCCGCGATCGGTTTCCACCCGCCATTCGCAAGGTTCAGAATTGCCTGACACCCAGGTTACTCGTTGGACGATCGGTACAAATTCGCGAATTGATAACTCTTCGGCCAAAATTTTCTGGTTTTCGGGTGACAGTGCCTCAAGCGCCGGAATACAGACGATTTCGCGCCCTGTCGAATCGAGTAAAGCGATCCATTCATTAGGATGGGATAAAGGAAAAAGGCGTACGGTTGAAATGTTCTCGAACCGTTGTTGCTTGCCATCGTCAGCACAAAGCTGTCCGAGCGCATCGTGATAGACGTGCAGCGAGTCGAGGTCGAACGACGCAGGGGAATATCCACTTGGGGATTCGGCATTCATCGTATTACTGTTTTCTAAAATCGAGACGTCTGATGACGTCATTTCGGTAAAACGCACAAAGCAAATTTCGAACCTTTTATCGGCACGTATATTCTTAATTAGCGCATTTTTGTTTTATCGTATCAATTTCCAAGAACTGCGATATTTCAAATTGGGTCTGAACGCGATTGTCCGCGATGCGGGTCAGTGCCCGGCAACCACGGCAAGTTGTGCTTGGTGCAATCGAGCATAAACGCCTTGACGTTCCAATAAATCATCATGTCGACCAATTTCGGCCACCACTCCATTTTCCATAACAACAATGCGATCGGCATTTCGCAAAGTGCTGAGGCGATGGGCAATAGCTATGGTCGTTCGGCCTTTGACGAGGTTATCGAGAGCGGCTTGGATTTCCCGTTCCGTTTCATTGTCGACCGCCGAAGTGGCTTCGTCTAAAATCAGCAATCGCGGGTCGGTCAAGATTGCTCTGGCAATGGAAATGCGTTGGCGTTCGCCGCCGGAGAGACCTTGGCCACGTTCGCCGACCACTGAATCATATCCGTCTGGCAACCGGCTGATGAACGAATGGGCATTGGCGGCTCGTGCGGCCGCAATGATCTGTTCTGGCTTGGCTTGAGGGCGACCGTAAGCAATGTTCTCAGCAATCGTGCCGAAGAATAGGTACGGCTCCTGCAACACAATGCCAATATTACTGCGGAATTTTTCGATTGGAAACGAGCGAATATCAACTCCATCGACCAAAATAGAGCCTTCAGTCACGTCATAAAATCGACAGACCAAATTGACCAATGTACTTTTGCCGGACCCGCTGGGTCCCACCAATCCGACAAGCTCACCGGGAGCGATCTGTAAATCGACGCCACTAATAACTTCGCGATTGCCATATCGGAAACGTACACCTCGCAATTCCAGACTGCCCTTCACACGCCCCGGATCGATCGGCTTGGTCGGTTCCATCACGCTGGGCTTATGGTCCAAGATTTCAAACACGCGAAATGCGGCGGCGGCAGCGCGTTGGGTATTGGCAAGCATTCGGCTCATCGAATCGAGTCGCACGTAAAAGCGTCCGATATAAGCGATAAAAGCGGTCAATTGACCGACGGTGATCGATTGGCGTGATACTTGGTAGGCACCTACCGCCCAGATCACTAATAATCCGAATTCAGTCAAGAGTGTTACGGTCGGGCCGAAAAACGACCACAAACGATTAACGCGGAGATTTGACTCCAGCACGTGTCGATTGGCATCTGCGAACCGTTCGATTTCCCGGGTCTCCTGTGCAAACGCTTTGACGACGCGCACGCCGGGGATGGCATCGGTTAATACACTGACCATCTCGCCCCAGGCATGTCCAGCGCGGGCAAACCCATGGCGCAATCGAATTCGAACTTTTTGAATCAACCATGCGATGAAAGGAAATGGAATCAGTGTCACCAAGGCCAGCCATGGATCGAGTTTAAATAAAATCACCGATGTGAGCGCGATCATCAGTACATCGTTAATAAAGTCCAAAAGATGGCCGGACAAAAAGTTGCAAATGCGGTCCGAGTCGCTGCCGATGCGAGAGATTAAATCACCCGTACGACGGGCACCATAGAATTCCAACGACATGTGTTGCAAGTGTTGGTAAGTCTTGTTGCGCAGATCGCAACTAATTTGTTCGCTGATCCGACTCATCACATAAGTGCGAGCCCAACCCAGCAGCCAAGCCAAAAATGCCGCACCGAATAAGCCCATCAAATAGGGCGAAAGTTTTTCAAACGATGCTTGCTCGTTTTCGTTTTGCCATGGTATCAACACGTTATCGAGCAAGGGCATGGTTAGATATGGCGGAATCAAGCCTGCAACCGTTGCCATGAGCGTCAACGTTAGACCTAATAGCACAATTCCCCAGCGATTGCGGGTAAATTCGGTCAGACGCAATAGGCTTTTGGTTGGCGCAGGAGCGGCGGCCGGATTGCAAGTCGTGCATACTGGGTAATCGCCATCCAATAGCGAGCCGCAGGACGGGCAATAAGTCGGCTGTTGGGTTGTGCCTAAAAATTCCTGGGCCCGTCGTTGGCTCCGGATTGCGCTGTTGGCCGCTACCACAAATCGTTCTACTTCGGCAGCTTTGGATGCCGTAAAGTACCACGTCACCAGTGCTTGGTTCAGATCGAGCAACGTCAATGAGCCTAAACCGGAGAACACGGTCGAGCGCAAGGCTTGGTTGGATTGAAGGGGCCACGAAGTGGGGGGAGAGCCAGTTTCGTCACAGAACCAAAGGTTCTTGTTTGTTAATGCTAAATGACTATTAGCGAAATGTCGGTTGCGATCGATGTCGAGAGACACCAATCCCACCGCGCGTTCGTCCACCGCCAATTGCGATTGGATAGGAATTGGCACCGCCAGCGATTCGCGGTTTGAATTCGATAAGCCGCTTCGATTGGTTGGCGACATAGATGGTTACGGTCTTAGAAACGGCCCAAACCCGGTTTGTTGTTTGTTTGATTTCCGCAGCCTGTGGGTGACTACCCAATGTTGAGGGCAGAGGAGTTGGTGAAACCAAACTCGCTAGCCTTGGCGCGTGGCACAATTATGCCTGCGCCTATGGATTTTTGCAATTAGCAAGATATACTTGGGGACGTGCAAGCCGGAAAAAACACGGTTCGTTTGCGAGTTGATCCCGTTTCACAATCTGTGGTGATCGTTTTGTTTAGCGAACGCCAGTCTTTCAATTCCATTTGCGTTTTCCAGGAAACGTATGTCTGATCCTCTTGCGGCACAGCCGATCGTGATTCCGCCGATGACGATTCGGCGAACCAATATTCTTCGCGGCCCCAATGTCTGGGCAAATTTTCCGGTCATCGAGATCGTTATCGACCTCGCGGAACTCCGCGACACTTCCTCGGAAATGATTCCAGGATTTAACGAACGGCTCCAAACTTGGTTGCCTTCATTAATTGAACATCGATGTAGTGTGGGCGAACGTGGTGGCTTTTTTGAAAGACTTCGCCGCGGCACTTACATGGCTCATATTCTGGAACATGTTTCACTCGAACTGCAGACTTTGGCCGGCAGTGAAGTAGGTTTTGGTCGCGCTCGCGAACTCGATGAGGATGGCGTCTATCGCGTTGCCGTCGAATACCGCGATGAAAACGTAGGTGTGGCGGCAATTGAATCGGGACGACAGTTGATCTTGGCCGCCGTCCGCAATGAACCATTCGATGTGGCCGCGGCGGTTGCTGCTCTGCGCGAACTTGTACATGAACATTGTTTGGGCCCCAGCACGCAGGGAATTGTCGATGCCGCGAAAGCATGCGGAATACCGGCCATTCGTTTGAATTCCGGTAGCCTCGTGCAACTTGGCTATGGCTCGCGCCATCGACGAATCTGGACCGCCGAAACGGATCGTACCAGTGCCATCGGCGAATCAATTGCTCAAGATAAAGAACTTACACGACAATTGCTGCAAACCATCGGCATCCCCGTCCCGCGAGGACGAGTGGTGGCAAGCCGTGAGGAAGCCTGGGAAGTAGCTCAAGAAATTGGCCTGCCTGTTGTCGTAAAGCCTCAATATGGAAACCACGGGCGTGGAGTCATTACAAATTTGAGGTCACAAGCCGAAGTGTTACACGCTTACGATACGGCTCGAAAGGAAGAATCGACCGTTATGGTTGAAAGTTTTTTTGAGGGCGATGACTATCGGATGTTGGTGATCGGCAACAATTTAGTCGCGGCCGCTCGACGTCAACCGGCCCAAGTCGTGGGTGATGGTGTTTCGACTGTCAAACAACTGGTGGACGTTGTCAACCAAGATCCCCGGCGGAGCGATGGTCACTCGACCGTAATGAGCCATATCCCCCTCGATGATGTGTCCCTGGCGGTCTTGCAACAACAGGGAATGTCAATCGATTCAAATCCAGCAGCCGGACAAATTGTTTTTATTCGTCGCAATGCCAACTTGAGCAGTGGCGGCACCGCAGCAGACGTTACTCGCCTGGTGCATCCGCAAGTCGCAGCACGTGTGGTCGAAGCGGCTCATATGGTCGGCCTCGATATCGCCGGGATCGATGTGGTCGCCAAAGACATTAGCGTTCCACTGGAAGAACAAAATGCGGGAATTGTCGAGGTCAATGCAGGTCCTGGACTGCGGATGCATATCCAACCAAGCGAAGGACAGCCTCAACCGGTTTGCGAAGCCATCGTCAAAATGTTATTTCCAGAAGGTAACAATGGTCGAATCCCTGTGATCGCCGTTACTGGTGTCAATGGAAAAACCACGACCACGCGGTTGATCGCACATATTTTTCACTTGTCCGGCAAACGCGTTGGGATGACGGGTACCGATGGTGTATTTTGTAATGGGCGCCTCCTTGATGATGGCGACTGCAGCGGCCCAAAAAGCGCTAAACGCGTGCTGATGAGTCCAAGTCTAGATGCTGCGATTTTGGAAACCGCACGTGGCGGTATCATTCGCGAAGGGTTGGCGTTCGATCAATGCGATGTGGCGGTTGTGACCAATATTGGTGAAGGTGACCATTTGGGACTTTCCCATATCAATACCAAAGAAGACTTGGCCAAAGTCAAGCGTTGCATTGTCGACGTGGTGGCAAAAAATGGTTATGCCGTTTTGAATGCCGAGGATCCATTGGTGGCACAAATGGCTGAACATTGTCCGGGCCAAGTAATTTATTTTTCGCATTCAGGCGAACACACATTGCTGGTTCAGAATCGGCACGATCAACAGCGCATAGTATTTGTACGCGATGGCGGAATCGTGGTGGCCCAGGGTGCCACAGAAACCGAAGTCTTAAAACTCGATCAAATTCCATTGACGCACCAAGGTAAGATTAAGTTCCAAATCGAAAATGCGATGGCTGCGGTTGGCGCAGCTTGGGCCAATGGGATTTCACTTGATGTGATCCGCGCAGGGCTCGAGTCGTTTAACGCCTCCAGCAAAGGCTCGCCGGGAAGATTTAATATCGTGCAATACAACCAATGCACGTTGATTATTGACTACGGTCATAACACGTCCGCGCTCAAAAGCTTGTTAGATGCATTGGCAAATTTTCCCAATTCGCGCCGGTCGGCCGTCTATTCCGCTGCTGGAGATCGATTGGATACGGACATGATTCGGCAAGGTCAAATGTTGGGACATCATTTTGACCGGGTTATCTTGTACGAGGGCAGCTATGTTCGCGGCCGCAAGCCTGGCGATATTGTACAGCTGTTTCGCGAGGGCCTCGCATTGGGGGCTCGCGTCAAAGACAAAAAGTGGTTCTCGACTTGGAAAGAAAGCGTCCAACATGCCTTGGATACTGCGATGCCCGATGAGTTGCTGTTAATACAAGCGGATGCTGTCCAGGAAACTATTGACTTTTTTGCTAAGCTGCCGATAGTCGATTTGGCGGAGACCAATAAAACCTCGACGGCAATGTTAGCCGCGACAGGTTCGACGGCGGGATAACAACTTACTGGTCGAGATTACAGCTACCTGGTCGGGACAGCAGCGTAAAAGCATTTAATGAGAGCAACCTGCCAATAGTCCTCGTGTTCTGTCGTCGCCCGATTTTGCCTCGCTGGCGCTGTCGTTGCTAATCTTGCTGCTATCGGTCGTACAATCGTTGTCCTAACTGGTATAGCGCCAAATCGGCTCGTTGACGCGGTCGTTGACGGCCCCACCCCCGTTATCATTTCGCTCAGCTTTTGTTAAGCTGGCCACTCGAAAAATCTGCTAAATTCAGTTTGCTAGAAAGGTTAGTTTTCCATGGAACGTACCCTCATATTGCTCAAGCCCGATTGTGTGCAACGGCGGCTTATCGGTCGCGTTTTGCAGCGTTTTGAAGATAAAGGTTTGAATATTGTGGCAATGAAGTTGATGCAAGTCACTCCGGAGCTTTCCAAACAACATTATGCCGAACACGTATCCAAACCCTTTTATCCAGCGCTAGAGTCGTTTATCACCGCGGCACCGGTTGTGGCGTTAATATTGGAAGGGTTAGAAGCGATTCGTGTTGTCAGGGAGATGTTGGGCAAGACTAACGGATTGCAAGCGACACCTGGTACGATTCGCGGTGATTACAGCAGCAGCCGTCAAATGAATTTGGTACATGCATCCGACGGGCCAGAAGCTGCAGCGCGAGAAATTGCTTTGTATTTTCAGCCGAACGAAATTTGCGGTTACCAAGTGACCTTAACTCCTTGGATGCGCGCCAGCGACGAGGCTTAGTGCAGCGTCAAATTTCACGCGAGATCGATTAACGGCAAGCCAAAGCGGAATTTGCGGCACGCGGCACATCTCTGTTGAGAAATGTTCTCCGCAAATTTCGCGGCGGCGACGGCGTGCTCGCAAAAAAACTAAACGAGGTCTCGCGCCTTTTTTGAAATTAAGTTGCCCTATCTTGCCAAAAGGCTCCTGACCCGAATGGCACTGTCGCGTCGCAAGTGGCCTCAGGGATAGTGTTTGCGCAGTTCACGGCGCAGTTGGTTTCGAGGTCTCATCATCAGTTTGTAGCCATGCCGACGTCTTTTCAAGACGCGCGGTTCTAAGCGGCCTGGGCGGTTGGCGACTTCACATCGTGCGATCTGCTCAAATAGAGTCAATAGATAGCTTTCCAAGGAGATGTGGCTGAATGTTTCGGTAGACAAGAGCATCCATGATGCGAGAATATATTGGCAAGGGCTCGTGAAGCTTAGGGCTTGCCCCGGGGATACTTCTGTTTTTCACTACATGGAAACTGCAACCAAAAGATTCGCAACTCGCGCACCAAGAATACCCCAGGGCTTGCCCCGGGGATACTTCTGTTTTTCACTACACCACGCTGGCACGCATTACATTTGCTACTGCCGTCACCACAAATACCCCCGGGCTTGGAGATCGTCCAGCTTTAATCGGCTTGTTTTTCGGATGTTTCTGCGATTCGTCCGAGGCGATTTAGATTCAACAGGTTTTGCGCCATTACCAGCAGGCCGACTTCGGCTCGCGAACGGCTTAAACCACGACCATG
>JBGSMY010000074.1:0-4878 GCA_041739975.1 Pirellulaceae bacterium | reverse complement strand
ATGGTCGTGGTTTAAGCCGTTCGCGAGCCGAAGTCGGCCTGCTGGTAATGGCGCAAAACCTGTTGAATCTAAATCGCCTCGGACGAATCGCAGAAACATCCGAAAAACAAGCCGATTAAAGCTGGACGATCTCCAAGCCATGGGGTATTCGGAGGGCGCGCTGAGAGACTTTTCGGTGGGTGGCGGGTGTAGTGGAAAACAGAACGATCCCCTGGGCAAGCCATGGGGTATTCGGAGGGTGCGGTGGGAGGCTTTTCGTTGGGTGGCAGGTGTAGTGGAAAACAGAACGAACCCCTGGGCAAGCCATGGGGTATTCGGAGGGTGCGCAGCGGAGAGAATTTTATGGTGCAGTCGTGTAGTGAAAAGCAGAACGATCCCCTGGGCAATCCATGGGGTATTCGCAGGTCAAGGTGCCCCTCGATGCCAATACGGATGTGACAAAGTGAAATTCATCTTTATCATGCCGCAATTGCCTGCGGACAGTCGTATCATCTTGCCCTCAAATAATATTGCCGTAACGGTGCAGCGTCTGTGAAATCGATTGCTCGCGCAAATAGGTCAACAACTCCAAGCGTCCGTTGGAAACGGGCGGATGAAAAAATACCGCTAAGTTGCCAATCTCTTCAGGGCGAAGCTGTTCGTCGTCCGAAGCCCCCAGCAAACGAACTGAACCACTGCGAACCTCGGCCAAGTATTTCACTAGTTCAGCGTGAGTTTCGATCACAAAATCAACTCCATGATTGACCTTTCCTGGTTCAATACCAGGAATGGCGCTCATTCGCGCCAGCCACTGAGGTCGCGATGGCATACTGATTCGCAGCTTTGTTCCCGCGATTCGACAAGCCATAATCGTCATTGCGGCGTCAAGCGCGGCTTCGCTCGATTCCGTTTGGGCAAGTCGCAATACGTGCCAAGGCCGCGCCCGATATCGAAAGTGGTTTGACTCTCCATGAATTTGAGACGGATCGTGTTCAATGGAAAAATGATGTTCCCAGTGGTAAGCATAACTTTCTGCCGCCGCGGCTAACGCGGCCTTGCTGTCTCGCTCACCGAGAACGCTTTGTAAGTCGCGTTGTAAATCGAACCACTCATAGCGGGGAGACATCCGCAAACTCGGCGGTTGCAGCGTATGCCAATTGGCCAGACTGGCGACGTAATTCGGACCACCAGCTTTGGAACCGGGCCCCACACAAGAATTCTTCCAACCACCAAACGGCTGGCGTTGCACGATCGCTCCCGTCATTCCGCGATTGATGTAGGCATTGCCGACTTCGACTTGTTCTCGCCATTTTGCAATTTCCAAAGGCTCAAGCGAATGCAGGCCACCGGTCAAACCAAACTCATTGCTGTTTTGAATAGCAATCGCTTCATCAAAATTCTCCACACACATCAATCCCAATACGGGGCCAAAACATTCCGTGCGATGATACCAGCTGCCGGGTTTGACACCAAGTTTAATGCCGGGGCTCCAAAGGCAAGGATTGTTGTCAACCATTTTTGGCTCCAGCAACCATTCTTCGCCTGGATCGAGTGTGGTAAGTCCGCGTCGCAAATTTTCGTCTGGCTCGCGAACAACGGGGGTTGCCGTAGCGGATGGATTCCAAGATCCGCCGACAATCAAACTCTGTGCAGCATCTTTAAGCGTCGCTCGGAATTTTTCGCTTTCATACACCGGGCGTTCCAGCAATGCCAAACTCGTGGCCGAACACTTTTGACCACTGTGACCAAAGGCACCTCGCACCATATCTTTGATTGCGAGATCGAGATCGGCATTGACCGTAACAACCATGCTGTTCTTACCACTCGTTTCCGCAAATAGCGCCAAATCCGGTCGCCACGACTGAAAATTTCGCGCTGTTTCATAGCTACCGGTCAAGATCACCGCAGCCGTACGGGAATCGGTAATCAGAGATTTGCCGGCCCCGCGATCGCCGATAGGCAAGAACTGTAAAACGTCGCGAGGAACACCACCCCGCCAAAGCTGCTGGGCCAACATCCATGCGGTCAATACGGTTTCTCGCGAAGGTTTGAGAATTACGGTGTTACCAGCCATCAGCGCCGCCAATACGCCGCCGGCGGGAATCGCATAAGGAAAATTCCAGGGAGGGGTCACGACCACTACGCCGCGCGCTTTCATGTCTGTTCCATCAAACCAGGCTCGGTCATCGAGTGCGTGCGAATAGTAATTGGCAAAATCAATTGCTTCCGAGATTTCGACATCCGCTTCCGTCATCGTTTTCCCAGCATCGATCATCATCGCGCCAATCGTATCGCCGCGCTCTCGGGCGAATTGAGCGGCCACTTCGCGCAGTATAATACCGCGTGCAGTGATCCCTTGCCCTTCCCATTTCGGTTGCGCTAGAACGGCAATTCTTAATGCCTCATCGACATCTTCCGAGTTCGCCTGGGCATACCGATAGGCTTCGACGCCTGGTCGCGAAGGGTCGCGACCAACTCCCGAAAATTCGCGAGGAATTGATTTGCCACCAATTTCGAGGCCGATCGGCTCAAGGGTTTTTTGTTGCCAACGCTTAACCAATTCGGCAATCCATTGTCGATTGGTGGGCAGTGAAAAATCGGTATCGGGTTGATTTCGGAACGGCACATGAACTGGTTTTGAAGTGGGTTTTTCTGTCAGCCGATTTTGTTTGCGATTGGGTGACGACGACAAGTTTGGATCGCGAGCCAATTGACAGGCCTGTGCAAAAGCGCGGCGTTGAGCTTCCCATGTCGGGCTGCCTGCTTTGAGACCAAAGAGCGCGCCCAGGAAACTGCCTGGAGCGGTGTTCTCATCGAGTCGTCGTACCAAGTAAGCCACAGCAGCTTCGAATTCCGTATCGTGGACGGCCGGTGTGTAAACCGTCAATCCGCCCGCACGACTTTGAACCTCAAGCGCTTGAGCGTTCGCCATGCCTTCTAACATTTCGAATTCAATACGATCGGCAATGCCGCGTTCCTCGCGAACGAGCAATGCATAAGCCACATCGAATAAGTTGTGGCTGGCAATTCCGAGTCGCACAACTCGGGCATGTTCTGGACGGCTGCCGAACTCTAGCATTCGTTTGAAGTTGGCGTCGACTTCCGGTTTACTATAATAAGGTGCTTGTTCCCAATCCCTCAGTGCGGCTTCGACTTGTTCCATGGCGAGATTAGCGCCTTTGACTAAACGGATCTTGATCCCGGTGCCCGTGCGAGCATGGCGACTGAGGGCCCATGCCGTGAGAGTGTGCTGCACAGCGAATGAGTCCGGCAAATAAGCTTGCAGCACGATCCCGGCCTCCAAGCGATCAAATTCGGGTTCGTCGAGGACTTGTGTGAATACATCGACCGTCAAATGCAAATCGCGATATTCTTCCATGTCCAAGTTTACGAATTTCGGTTTACCCGAATCGTTCTTTAAGGCGGCGCGATACAGTTCGCGGAGGCGTGGCTTGAGCAGTTCGAGAGTTTGCTGATAGCCGGTTAAACTAATTTGGCTGACGATCGAGGAAAGTTTGACGGAGAAGTAGGTGACTTCGGAATGTTTTAGCCGCTCGATATATTTTTCCCAGCGGTGATTGGCTTCTTTATCGCCTAAGACTGCTTCGCCGAGGTGATTAAAATTGACGCGCATGCCGTCGGCCTGGCGCTGAGCAAGATATTTTTTGAAGCTTTCTGGTTCAGCCGAGATAATAACATGTTGCGATTGGCGGCGGACTTGTTTGGTGATCGCAGGCATAATCCATTGTGGGAGCCATTGAGCCAACATGGAACCGATTTGCAGGCCGATCTTATCGAGTCCTTGGAAATATTGAGGCAGACCGTATTGGCGAACGATGTTGGCTAGGCGGCGGGCGGCAAAGTGAGGTTGCGGGATTTTGAGAACTTGATCAGCCATCACAATCGTGAATTTTTTACCGGATTCGTCGCGCATCATTCGAGCCATTTGTGCCGAACGACTGCGGTCGAGTGATGTCTCTCGCGCGCGTGAGGTATTGAGGATGTCAGCGGCAAGTTGAACAGCGCGCGCCGGTAAATAGCTGGGTAATTCAGTCGGTGACACCGCCAATTGAGCCTTTTCATTCGGCATTGGCTGGATAGGATTCTTCGTCGACATGTTCTTCATTATTCTCGCAGAAAAGACTGTTGTGTCTCACCAAAACTCGCGGAACACCCATCGAAATCAGGGCAAAGGGAAAGGACGACATAAAATATGTACTCCCTAAGCGTATTCTCTACGCTTCGTATTGTGTCAGGTTTTCCAATCAACTTCTTGTCAAAAACCAGCGAGCGGAGCGTGGAATTTTTACAATCAACTTGGTCGCAAAGCAATCGATCATCCTATCCGTGCAATCTAAGATCGTTCGGCCACGAGCAACCCCGGGGTTGGTTCTTTTTTGGATATGCTCCTAGTTGTTGTAAGTGTAGTGAAAAACAGAATGATCCCCTGGGCAAGCCATGGGGTATTCGGAGGGCGCGCTGAGAGACTTTTCGTCGGATGGCGGGTGTAGTGAAAAACAGAATGATCCCCTGGGCAAGCCATGGGGTATTCAACGCATCGGATCGCAAAGATACCGCACGCCAAATCCCACCCGGCTTGCCCGGTGGTTCTTTGGGTTTTTCACTACACGTTCCCTGACCAAAATCTTTGTAGTGAAAAACAGAATGATCCCCTGGGCAAGCCATGGGGTATTCGGAGGATGCGCTGAGAGATGTTTCGGTAGGTTACTGGTGTAGTGAAAAGCAGAACGATCCCCTGGGCAAGGAGATCGTCCAGCTTTAATCGGCTTGTTTTTCGGATGTTTCTGCGATTCGTCCGAGGCGATTTAGATTCAACAGGTTTTGCGCCATTACCAGCAGGCCGACTTCGGCTCGCGAACGGCTTAAACCACGACCATG
>JBGSMY010000025.1:0-7351 GCA_041739975.1 Pirellulaceae bacterium | reverse complement strand
ATTTTGGTTTGGACAAAGTCCAACAGGCGGCATTATTTGGTCATGGACTTTGGCCGTTTGCGATTAGCATTATCCTTTTCAGTCTCGTGATCGATCGAATCGGCTATCGAACGGCCATGATATTTAGCTTTATTTGTTATGTCGTTTATGCTGCTTTAGCATTGATGGCACACGCCGCGGTCAATGTTGCCGGATTGGAAGGTGACTCACTGATCGCTGCCCAATCGCAAGGCCTGCGATATTTGACCATCGGTTCGATCATTTTAGGTTTAGGTAATGGAACGGTCGAAGCATTTATCAATCCGGTTGTCGCCACGATTTTCAACAAAGAGAAAACCAAATGGCTTAACATTTTACATGCGGGCTGGCCGGGAGGCTTGGTTCTTGGCGGTATCTTGACATTGGCCTTACAGGCCCAAGTCGCTGAAGATTGGCGAATCTTGATTTACATTATTGCTTTGCCGGCCATTGTCTATTTGTTGATGTTGATTGGGGCGACGTTCCCTGTCTCCGAACGGGTTGCGGCTGGCGGTACATTCCGAGAGATGTTGGCTGAGTTTGGAGCTTTGGGCGCGGCGATTGCCGTATTCTTGATTGGTAAACAATTGGCTCTTGAAGTCAAGAACGCTTATTCTTGGGAAATTCCAGATTTGTATTTGTATCTGGCAATGGGAGTTTGCGTAGTTGGGTATGGCGTTTACTGCCAATCGCTTGGACGTCCGTTGATGGTTTTCTTGTGCTTAGTGATGATTCCATTGGCGACAACGGAGTTGGGAATTGACGGCACGATTACGGGTTTGATGGAAACGCCAATGAAAGCGGCCGAGCTGAGTCCGCTTTGGGTTTTAATTTATACATCAGGCGTGATGATGATTCTGCGATTTTTCGCTGGCCCAGTCGTGAAAGCTTTAACGCCATTGGGATTACTGGCGACTTGTGCGGTTTGTGCGGCCTTAGGAATCTATTTATTGTCGTTTGCCACCGCCACTTGGGCGATCTTTTTGGCAGCAACAATTTATGGAATCGGCAAGACTTATTTTTGGCCAACGACGTTGGGCGTGGTTGCGGAACAATTCCCCAAAGGCGGCGCTTTGACGCTCAATGCGATTGCCGGAATTGGTATGTTGGCGGTCGGCATTATCGGACTGCCATTGATTGGCTATATCCAAGAAGATTCCAGTCGCAAGGCGATTGAAAAAGCAATGCCGAGTGTTTATGAGCAGATTGCCAAAACCGACAATTTCTTTTTGGGGACTTATCAAGCGGTTGACGCGGAAAAAGTTGATCTGCAATCCAATAAGGCTGAGATCAATGAAGTTATCAATCAAGCCAAGCAGTCGTCGTTGTCGCGAATGATTATATTCCCGATCATAATGCTGGTGGCTTATTTGATCCTGTTAGCTTACTTTAAATCGCAGGGTGGCTACCGACCAAAAGCGGTGCTTGATCACTAAGTTCGGCGGCTGCCGTCGCTGAACAGTAGCCTTCTGCCGTATTGTAGTCGTCCGCTGTATTGTAGTCGTCCGCTGTATTGTAGTCGTCCGCTGTATTGTAGTCGTCCGCTGTCCTCAGCGGCGGAATAGATTGCTCTCTTCATATATGTTGCCGGTAACTAGTCGTCGATTGTCAGCTTGAGGACAGCGAACAATAAAATCCTACAATAAAATCCAACAATAAAAAAAGCGCGTCGTTTGACGCGCTTATCTAGAGTTATTGTTAAAGCCTAAAGCCTGATGCGTTATCCCTAACTAACTTTAATCTCGACCTTCTTGCCCGTTGGCTTTTGCAGCTTTGGCGCAACGATTGTCAGTACGCCGTGCTTAAATTCCGCGGTGATCGCGTCGCTGTTGATTTCTTTGAGCTGAAATACTCGTCGAAAATTGCCGTGAACCCGCTCATCGCGAACGACCTGACAATCCTCAGCAACATTTGCCGGCTTGCGTTCTCCGCTAACGACCAACATGCCTTCTTCATATTCAACCGAAACGTCCTCAGGCATCACGCCAGGAAGATCGATTGCGATTTCAAAGTGTTGGGCCGAGTCGCGGACGGTGGCGCGTGCCGCGTAAGCAGGTGTGGTTTGACACGAATTACCGGTTTCGCCAGGGAAAATTTGTTTGAGCAAATGGTCGACTTCTCGTCCTAAGACGGCGAATCCAGAAGGGTCACAGCGGTTGAAATGGCGTCTCATTGTCATCCTCTCCTAGTTAAAACTGGAAAAAACGTTCGATTCGGGCTACTTGCCAAATCCACCGTCTGACATTTTGACGGTTGGCGAATACGGATTTCTAATAATCGCAATTGGCGTGCCAAAATTGGGACGCCTGCCCGTAATACCCTTTGTGAGCATGCTCTAAAAACCGGAGCGACAATTGATCGAGCGGTTGCCAAGCAGTTGATGTTGGTGTTTGATAGAGGTTAGAAAATAGTTCAGACGGCCGATCGGACCTAGAGGCATTCAAGATAGTGCCGCTCGGATTTTTTTATCGACATTTAAACGCAATCGAGTGTGCGGTGCAAAATTTAGTAGTTAGCCATTTTCAGCGGCAATGCCGTTGTTTTATTGCGGTGGTCCTCTGCGCGGCAATTGCCCCCGCGACACTTTCTGCTCAATCGATTGATAAGGATTGGGTTCGCGATTTGCAGACAACCGCTGTCCTAAATAAAAATGCTGCCTGGGGATATTGGGGCAGTTCACCTCGTCGCTATTCCAACTGGACCAGCCATACCAATCGCTTGATACCGGTATATATTTTTGGCGGCAACCTCAATGATTACATGGGCCCGCACAGCCTTTATCGCAATGAACAACAATTGCGTGAATTGTACGGAGAACTACCGCAACAGACACTTAATCCTCAAGCAGAATACTTGGATCAAACCGACCTTTATCGACTGCAATTATCCGCATGGAAATCAGGCAAAAAGAAATATATCTTTTTGTTGATCGCCGATGGCATGGATTGGCAAACAACGCAAGCTGCAGCAATCTATCGCAGTGGCGGCCAAATTTATCGCGAAGGTCGTGGAAATGGCATGGCCATTCAAGACTACAAAAACGCGGACACAGATTTTGGTTGGATGGTCACCAGCGCCAGTCATGCTTCGGTCAAAATCGACATCAACGCTCAACGCGTATTGAGTGCCGATGCCGAAATGACGGGCGGCTACAATGCGGAACTCGGCGGCAACGTGCCTTGGGCCAACGGAGCTAGCCAAGAATACCTAATGGGACAAACAAAACCATGGAAACATCTCGTTACGGATTCTGCAAGTTCCGCATCATCGATGACCGCTGGCCTCAAAACCTATAACTCGGCTATCAACGTCGACGTTCAAGGCAGAGAAATTGAACCGATCGCACGACAAGTTCAAGCCGCCGGGTGGAGCATCGGTGTTGTAACCAGTGTTCCGATTAGCCATGCCACACCGGCCTGCGCGTATTCTAACAATGTCGATCGCGATGATTATCAAGATTTGACCCGCGACTTGTTGGGCATTCCGTCTGCCTTTCGACACACAACGCCTTTAACGGGAGTGGATGTCTTAATCGGATGTGGGTGGGGTGAACACCGCAGCGATGACCGGGGAGGACAAGGAAACAATTTCGTTCCCGGCAATCGGTACCTTGCCGAAACAGATCGCCAGCTATTGATCCAAAGCGACAGCCCTTATTTCCTTTGCGAACGCACCAGCGGAATGCCCGGCAATCAAGTTTTGCAAAACGGCGTAGAGTTGTCTTTGGCGAACCGGCGGCGTTTACTCGGTTTTTTTGGAACGCAAGGCGGTCATTTGCCCTACCGCACCGCTGACGGCGATTACCGTCCTACGCGTGGTGTCGTTCGCATGGATCAATACACTGCTGCCGATATCCTCGAAAATCCAACGTTGCCGCAAATGACCCGCGCTGCGTTACAAGTACTCGATTCGAGAAAAGATCAAGGCATTTGGTTAATGGTCGAATCCGGCGATGTCGATTGGGCGAATCACAACAATAATATCGACGATTCTATCGGAGCGGTTCTCTCGTTTGACGAGGCTTTTTTGGAAATCGTCCATTGGATTGAATCTAAAAATGTCTGGGACGAGTCGTTAGTGATTGTCACGGCTGACCATGGACACGGACTGATATTAACCGACCCAACCGTTTTTTCGGCCCCCAGTGATTCGTCAGCGACCCATGAATTGAATGCACGATCGATTATTGTCGATGATCAATAGCATTGACCTCAATTCGACCTAGCGATCGTTTCAGTCACCGGTTTTCCAAGTTAACGCGGTTGTCTCGCAGGAGTGCCGCAGAAGGCAATTACGGGGCATGTTCCCCTGGTTTCCAAAATACCGACGAATCTGGTAGGGGCCAGCGAAACTTTGCCAGCGTTTAGGGGTATTTAGTGTTAACGCCGCTGGTTCAGTGGCAAAGTTAAAGGTTTGCCCGTTCTCTGGTTTTAGGTTCCCCGTAATGCGCGCGATGTTGGACCATCCGAGTCTCTGGAAATCATTCCTGTTTTGGTGTGGTCTTGTAGGCTGCATGAGTCTTGTGGGAGTGTCGCTGGTCGGCCAAAATCGTGTTGTTCGCGAACGACTGTTGCAACAAGTTGCTAAGCGCCAAGTGAATAATCCAGATTCGCCAACATTGCCAGTGGCGGCATTGGATCGAGCCTTCCAAGATATTTGGGCCAAGAATCAATTGCGTCCTGCGACTCAAGCCGACGAATTGACGCTGGCCCGCCGACTGAGTTTGTCTCTGGCCGGGACTGTTCCTTCGCTTGAAGAAATACGTACTTTAGAACAGGTACCCGAAGGTACTCGAACGCAGTGGTGGCTCGATAGACTACTGACCGATCAACGGACATTTGATCATCTAGCGGAAAGATTTGCGCGAGCTTTGGTTGGTACAGAGGACGGGCCCTTTATTTTGTATCGCCGTCGAAAATTCGTCAGCTGGTTGTCGCAAGAATTAGAACAAAACCAACCCTATGATTCGATTGCTCGTCAAATCCTGGCTGATCACGGTCTATGGACCGATAAGCCGGCGGTAAATTTTGTAACGGTCACCACGCAGCAGGACAATGAAAACCTGCCCGATCCAGTTCGCCTTGCCGCGCGAACCAGTCGCGCATTTTTGGCAAAGCGGATCGATTGTTTGCAGTGTCACGATGACTTTTTGGGCGATGTTAATTTGGGAGAACCAGACAACATCCGGGGTGGGCAACAAATTGATTTTCATCAATTGGCGGCTTACTTTTCGCAATCAAGAAATTCGTTGGCGGGAATTCGAGATGAAAGCGAATCCCCCGCCTATCAGTATCAATTGTTAGATACCGAGGCTCCCGTTTCGATTGCGCCGCAAGTGCCTTATCACACGGCATTGGTTCCAAATAACGGCACGTTGAGACAACAGTTGGCGACCTGGGTAACTCATCCTGAAAATCGGCCATTCGCCCGTGCCGTAGTAAATCGAACTTGGGCGATTTTGTTCGGCCAACCACTTGTTGCACCGATCGACAATATTCCTTTGACCGATAACCCAGTTCCGTTAGAACTACTGGCCGATGATTTCATTGCCAATGGATATGATTTACAGAGACTGATTCGGACCATTGTGTCCAGCCAAGTATTTCAGTTAGAAAGTCGCTTGCTGGAAGAAATTACCGAAGCACACGAAGACAATTGGGCCGTGTTTCCATTAATTCGATTGCGGCCCGAACAAATGGCTGGCGCTGTGGTGCAAGCCACGTCGGCGACAACACTCGATGCAACTGCCCATATTTTCGTGCGATTGGATGTTTTTGGACAAGAAAGGGAATTTGTTCAGCGCTACGGCGACTATGGCGAAGATGAATTCACTCCTCGGGGTGAAACGGTTACGCAACGATTGTTGTTGCTGAATGGCGAAATGATTCGCGAACGAATACAAGGCACTTTCCGACTGCCGATTAAATTGTCGGGATTGGCATCGACCCCTGAGCGAGCCGTTGAAATTGCTTACCTGTCATGTCTGTCGCGCAGTCCCACGGCAGCGGAGACGGAAGAACTGGTCTCGATGTTTCGCGACAAACATCGCAATGAATGGGCGGATGTTTGCCAGGATTTGTACTGGATGCTGCTCAATAGCGCTGAATTCAGCTGGAATCATTAAGAGATCGAAATAGGTGCCCACTTGAAGAAGTCATTGAATTCTCAACACCCCATCACGACAGCCGCCTGTGGTGGCAGCGATCATTGGACGCGCCGGCAATTGTTGAAGTTGGCAGGCCTTAGTGGATTGAGTTGGTTGACACCCCTGGGTACGGCGCTTGCGCGTCAATCCGAACGCAGTCGCGGACCAGCCAAATCACTTATTCTGCTGTGGCTCGAAGGTGCGCCCAGTCAATTAGAAACATTTGATCCTCATCCGGGCACCGAGATTGCTGCTGGATCATTGGCCCGCGCCACAAGTGTACCCAATATTCAAATCGGTCAAGGATTTGAACGATTGGCAGACCAAATGCAACACATATCGTTGATTCGCAGCATGACCAGCAAAGAAGGCGATCACGAACGAGCCATTTACAATATAAAAACCGGATTTCGTCCGGACACAACGTTGGTTCATCCGGCGATCGGCAGTGTTATTTGTCACCACTTTGAAACGGCCGACGCGCCGTTGGTTGATATTCCCCGACATGTCTCGATCGTTCCTTCGGCGGCCGCGGGTCGAGGTGGCTATCTGGGCGATCAATATGATGCTTTTAAGATTTTTGATCCTAGCCAACCGGTTCCGGACGTCTCGTCGTATGTCGCGCCCCAACGTCAACAGTCTCGATTGCAACGATTGCAACAGGCCGATACTCGGTTTATGGAGGGTCGCTCGCGGCCTTCAACTGCCGGTCATCAATTTGGAACGCACAATTTGTCGTCGGCGCTGCGGATGATGTCTTCCGAACAATTGGCAGCGTTTAATGTGAGCGATGTTCCAGCCGCCACGCTTGATCGTTATGGATCAACACCTTTTGGTCGCGGCTGCTTGGCTGCCTTGCGGTTGGTTCAGGCTGGGGTTCGCTGCGTCGAAGTAACGCTTGGAGGCTGGGACTCACATGTGGAGAACCATCGGATTCAAGGCGAACAAATTAAGATCTTGGACCCAGCATTTGCGGCATTGATAGAAGATTTGGCGGCGCAAGATCTGCTGGAGTCAACCATGGTATTGTGTGGCGGCGAGTTTGGACGGACGCCGACCGTTAATCCGCTAGGTGGTCGAGACCATTGGCCGCATGGTTTCAGCATGGCGATCGCCGGCGGAGGCATTGCCGGCGGCCGGGTTGTCGGTGAGACGTCGCCAGATCCGTCACCCGATCCTGATGCTCAG
>JBGSMY010000370.1:0-6290 GCA_041739975.1 Pirellulaceae bacterium | reverse complement strand
TTCGTCACAATCACTACAACCCACTGGCCGAAATATACCGAGCGGGATTAATCCGGCCACCGTTCAGCCCGGCCAGGAATGTGAGATTGTTTATCCGGCTCCGCTAGCTCGAGTAATTCCGGCCAGAATGGGGGTGAATTGGTCGAAAAACGATTTCCAAATCCGCCATATCAAGATCATCAAGATCCGCGATTTGGCTACCAATCCTATTACCATGGCCGATTATTTGCGGCGACCGCTGCTGCATCGGTCGCGATTCTTAGCCCTTGCATGGGACTATTCGGCCCGCGGATATCGCCAGTTCTATTTGCATAACATTGGGCAAGATTTGCACAATATCGGGCAAGATCGGCCGGCCGCGCCAGTTCGATCAAATTACCTCCAAGTTTCGGTCATGGGAGGTGATTTGATTTCCAACCGTCAGTTTGCCGTTACCCGTCGCGACCGCATTGTATTAGCCCGTTTCCTAATCTCTATCACCCAATCGCACCCCACACTGGCCGAAGTATTGCGGGTGGGCTGTCCGGCGTTGCGAGTGTACCGGCCTGATTTACCAACCGTTTCGCCATTCAAGCCTGAGAAAATTTCCGCATGACAACCAAGCCGAAATTAACCAAGCTTGACAAGCTCAAAGCCAAGTACCCCAAGCCCTATAAGGACTTCCCGTTATTTCAACATACATCGGGGCAAGGGTACTGGGCTAAAAAAATACGCGGCAGGCTGCATTACTTCGGCCCGATTGAGGATTGGCAAGCGGCGTTGACGTTGTATCAGCAACAGCGTGAAGCGCTCTACCTTGGGCTTAATCCAGACGATTTCGGCCATGGGAGTGGTGATGGTCGCAATGGCAATTCGTCAATCTTAACTGTCGAAGATGCTTGCAACTTATTTCTCGAATCGAAAGAACGAAAAGTTGAATCGGGCGATATGGGGCGGCGGATGTACGAGGATTACAAAGCAATCAGCGTGAAGATCATTAAGAATTTTGGGGCTGGCCGGTCGGTTGCGTCGCTCAACTCAGATGATTTTGATAGGTTGCGCGCGGCGTTGTCGAAAACTTTAACCCCTGTACCGCTTAAAAATCAGATCAACCGAACCAAAGCCATATTTAAATATCTTTACGAGGCGGATTACATTGACAAGCCAGTGCGATGGGGCATCGACTTTGCCGCGCCATCGCTTCGCGTTATCCGCGTCCATAAGAGCCAGCAACCGGCAAAACTTTATTCAGCCGCCGAAATTAAGCAGCTGCTTACAGCCGCTCGCGAACCGTTCCGCACCATGACGCTACTCGGAATCAACTGCGCATTCGGCAACACCGATATCGCAAAACTAACGTGGGATAAAATCGACTTCGAACACAGCACCATCAACATGCCGCGCAGCAAAACGGGCATCGATCGATCTGCATTCCTCTGGCCGGAATCGGTCGCGGCCCTTCGCGCCCTTCACGCCAAGTCGGAAAAACAAAAACGGTTTGCCGGTAGTCGCAAAAATAAAAATGTACTTGTATTTGTAACAACATTTGGCAATTCATGGATGACTGATTCATCAGGCAACACATCACTAACCGCCCAGTACCGTTTGATTATTGACGATTGCAAATTGCATAAACGCAATCGCGGGTTCAATTCCTTGCGCCACACATTCGAAACTATTGCTGGCAACAGCAGAGATCAGGTTGCGGTGGACTGGGTGATGGGCCATGTGAGCCAGCATATTAGTGCCGAGTACCGGCATGGGATCGACCCGGACAGGGTGCGGGATGTTTGTTTGTTCGTGCGTGATTGGTTATTTGCTAAGCCTGTTGGCAAGTCTACCACTAAGCCAGTTGGTAAGTCGAAAAACGACACTAAAAAGACGGCAAAACCCAGCACGAAAAACCGTAGATCATCAACACCAAAAACACCCATTCGAAAGGGAAAATCAGGTGTAACGGGTGGTGTAACGCAAAAAAACCGTACTAAGGCGAAATCGCGAAAAACATAACAAACACGTGCAAATAATAACAAAATGCGCCCATAGCTCAGTGGATAGAGCAACGGTTTCCTAAACCGTAGGTCGGAGGTTCGATCCCTCTTGGGCGTGTTAAATCTCGCAGCAATCGCCTTGAAATCAATCGAGTGATGCCTTGACAGTACAGGCGGGGCTTCGTTAGACTGTGCACCTTGCGTTTCTGGCTCTGGGCGATACGTCCCTGGCCGGTTGTCGCAGTGGGGTCAGGTAGCTCAGTTGGTAGAGCAATGGACTGAAAATCCATGTGTCGCCGGTTCGATCCCGGCCCTGACCACTCCCTCAGAACCCGCAGAAATGCGGGTTTTTTCGTTGAAATCGCGGGAATTCTCAACAGTCTGATTTGCATCCGTGCACTCCGATTTATACCCGATGCCGCTACCTGCCACTGCGCTTTTTACTGACACGGTACTGACATCGGTACTGACGTTTGTGACCAAATCGAAAACTGAGTCACCTAGGATCGTGTAGTGTGCGTCACCCACTTGGCCGCTATGTCCCATCCACGCATTGACGTAATTTGCCGGCACGCCCGCATCGATCCAATCGGATCGGCGGGATCGTCGAAAGGTTTGGAAAAGGTCGTCCCACGGGTTGATTTTGCATCGTTTCAACAGCACCTTTAGTGACCGGTGCCGATTGTTTGCCGCCAAGTTTAGGATTGGCGAACCAGGCTTTGGTTTGGACTTTTGAAAGCTCTCAAGAAGGATCGCATAAAGCTGGGGCACAATGGGAACAATCCGTTCTCGCTCCGTTTTTGTAGCGTGAACGCGAATCGCTCGACGAGACCAGTCGACATCCCCCCAGGTCACCTTATGCGTTTCTGATGGGCAACGGAGCCCGGCGTACTTCAATAGTCCAACAAAGCACCTCCAGCTATTCGACGGGCAAGCTTTCAGGATCTGTTGAGTCGTTTCTTCGTCAATTCGATGCTTTCTAATCGCCGCCACGGAAGTGCTGGGAAGTTTCTTGAATGGGTTTTCAAAAGCGTTTTCCCGTTCTATTTGATCACGAAAAAAAGCCTTTGCATTTCTCGTTGCTGTCCTCACGCTCGCTTCGGTTTGCCCTTTTTTTAGCAAATCTAACCGCCAGTCTTTCGCCATTGCCGGCGAAATTGAGGTGATCAAAAGCGACTTTCCGAAAAAGTCGTAAAGCAAACGGCCAGTGTCTTGAATTCGCTTTACGCTCGCGGGTTTAAGCTCAGCACGCTTGTTTTCCAAATAGGCTTCGAAAGCCACTTCTAGTCCAGGTGTGGGGGAGTGGGCCTTGCAAAGCCCTAGTTTTGCCATTCGATTTCGCATCGATAAATCGAGGCCCGTGATCCAATCTGCCGTATTAGGCTCAATCGAGACCCCCAGTCGTTTGGCGGTGAGAATTTTCTCGATTTGCATTTTGAACGTACGTGCACACTCCAAGCTAACAACGCCCAAACGCAGTCTCCTTCGTTTGCCTTGTTTGTCCGTCCATTACAAACACCGGGGAGGCTGCTTTCCAGTTCCAAGTTTGATAATACTCGCCATTCTGTTTTGCCTCTTATTTTGAATTTTGCGTTTCGATTTGTTGTGCTAACCAGTCTTGCAATTCGCGCACAGGGTGCAAAATGCAGTTGCCTCGCTTAAATGAAGGCGGGGGATTCTCAGATTTCAGCCAATCCCGCCACGTCCGAATGCTTACACCGCAAAGCTGACCTGAATTAGAGAAAAAACTGGTCGAGGCGTTTTACAAGGAATTTGGAGAAGATACTCTAGACGTTTTTAACGAAACGGACCGAAATAAGATTTTGTCCAAATGGGAGTGCTTGGATGCTTCAAAACCCAGCCTTAGAAACATCGAGACGATTCGGCTAAACTTCGCTATCTGGCGGCATATAAAGGGCAAGGCCAATTCAAGTCTAAAGAACTTTTCGCTAAAGGAGTATGTTGAACGATTGCCAGCATTGGAGTATGACATCACAGGGAACTTTCGTGCGGTCGACATTGATAACCTAAGTGTTGAAAGTGTGATGGTGGTGCAGATTAAATCGCTGATTGACGATAATCCTGCCGCGATAGAGCTTGCACTTTCAGACGACCAACTTACCCAACTTGTTGAAACGAAGGAACGATTCAAGCTCAAGGAAAGGCAAGTTGAGTTAGAATATCAAAGAGAATTTGATGGTTTGCCACGGGATGCACGATTTGATCGATTAGTTGGTGAGGTCAAGGAAAATTACCGGACAAGACTTGCAGAAGTGGAGGTTGAATTTGTAAACGAGGCACAAGTAATTTTCGGCCGCCATTGGAATGGGTTCGAGAGCTTGATTAAAGACGGGTTAGTTCGAAACTTAGGTCTATTTGTTGATATTGAGACTGGACCATTGTCAAACTCTTTGTCAGGAGGGACGAATCAGTTGGAGAAGTTCATGTCAAAAATGGAGCATGCATTAGATGTATACGGTCGGGCTTCGATGGAAGTTGAAGATTGGTGGATTGAGACCGTTTGTGACAGTTGCGATGACGGGAAAAAGCGAAAGATTCGGCAGTTGTTTGGCGAGCAGACCAAACACTCGACTGCGTCATTTTTGGCGTATCTTAGGCCGTTTGAATAAGTCGATAAAATTATCTCTGTACACTAGGTTTACAATAAAATGTATTGCAATCTATGCGTCGATGTTTTGGTTTTCTCCACCGGGAGGTTGTTGATCCGTATCAGTCGCTGTTCATGGAATTCAATACATTTCCCAAATGTTTACTGATTACGTTTGGTTTTTATTAGTCTAGTCGGTTAAAGTCATAATTGTGTTGGTAAGAAAAAAGGAAAGCGGTCGGCCGAAGCCAACCGCTTTTTTGAAGATGCAATGTCTTCAGTGATCAATAGTCTGATGGAAAAAGGACGGTGATTGGTGCATCGCCGCCGTCATCGATAAACCAAATTCGGTCTGGACTGCCTTCGACATCAAAGACCTGAAGGTAATCCAAGCCGTCGTGCTTCTTGGCAAAAGTAATCAACTGCTGGAGGCAGGCCATTATCACCGGGAAGGGGATACATCGATGTATGGCCGTTGTCGCGACGAACGGCTTGTCGACTGGACAAAACATGTAGGTGGAGTTTCGATGGTCGAGCGGAATCTCTTGGAATCGGTGAGCCACCTTGATTCGCTTGGCGCCAACATCGACAAAGAATTCCGGAATGCGTTCAGTCGCAGCCGGTGGTGTTTCGTCTTCGATGTGGTCGACATTGTTGATATTGTCGGTGTTGTCAGAGTTGCCAGTATTTGCCGGTGATGTAGTTGCGCTGTTATCGGGAACCATGGTAAATTGAGAAGGAAATAAATAACGTGATTCATAGTTGAACATCGGGGTTAATGCTCCGATGTTTGATGTGCATTTTTGTCTGTGGCGGACTCAATTCGGCTGGGCACTGTGTTGCCGTAAGCATCCTGATGGCTTTGTTCGCTAAGCTGGCAGAACCCGTTGCGAATCAACTCCGATGCCATTCGGCCATAAAAGCCTTGTAAGTGCCAAACGGTACCTGAATCGATAATCTGTTGGAAAAGGTCAATGGTCTGGTGCTCATCGAGATCGCCATTCTCGAAGTCCATCATCATGGTGACCATATCGGGTTTTGAATTAGAGTCGATACTCATTGTGAAAAAGGGGAATGAAAATAGAAGATTGAGCTTCGCATTTTCGGCGATGCCAATTTGAAATCGGGGACGGTACCCCTGGTGTCTGGCGGATCACGAGCCATAGTGCAATTGGGTAAAGAAATAAGAATGCACTTGAAATTTGAATTGCGAAGTGCCCGTGTCACCCAATGAGCCGCACGCCGGCTAGTCAAGATCGCGAGTAGGGGAGTGGCGCCCCGGTTTGCCGGCGTCCGCAGTGACGCCCAAAACCGCTGGGTGTGCCACGCCAGCGAGCTGGTCTTGACGGACGGATCGGCGAATTACAATTCGGCACTCACGAGCAATAGAACTAGAAAAGGAAAACCGGCGTGTATTCAGGCATTGAGCCACTGGAACGAGGGTTGCCAGCGTTTATCAATCTAGAACTTTCTCTGGAGAGCAGTACGCCTTGGCAGCTCAAGTGACGCCACACTGATAAAACTTGTCGCCGACTGTCCGAATCGAAAGAGAAGGCAGTCCTTTAACAGATTCATGCGTTAATTGCTTGTTACGTAAGTGTTAGTGAGCACTAAAAATGTGACAACTGGTGAATTGCTCGTATCCCATGACAAGTTGATGCAATATTCCTATCAAGGCCACCATACTCGGGTTGGCGAGCGAAGGACAACAA
>JBGSMY010000355.1:0-5027 GCA_041739975.1 Pirellulaceae bacterium | reverse complement strand
ACTTTCGTTTCGGTTGGGTGATCTGTTATTTATCGGTGACAATCTTTATCGCGATGGCTGCGTCGGCGCGATCGACGCACACCACGGTAGCGATTTAGTTGCTTTCGTTAAATCGTTACGACGGATTCGGGCCAGCGACGTCAAGTGGCTGCTGCCTAGCCACGGTCCGATATTTCGCAAAGACGACAAGTTATTAGATCGAACGATCGCTCGTTTGGAAGACTATCTTAAAATGGCCGATTTTGGCACATGTGCTGTCGACTGGCCGCTGATGGATCAATACGAAGACGAACTTGCCGCCGGCGTGATGCCTCAGTAAAGATGGGCTACCCAAAAAGGGGCAAATTGTTAGGCTATGCCTTTGATTTGTTGGAGCCTGCTCGCGGCGATTCCAAATATTCAATCAATCAATTTTTGAGGACAATCAACGATCATGGCGAAAATCAAGGTAGTGAATCCCGTTGTTGAGATGGATGGCGATGAAATGACGCGAATCATTTGGCAATGGATTCGCGAGCGGTTGATTTTGCCATACTTGGATATCGATTTGAAATATTTCGATTTGTCCGTGCAGAAGCGCGATGAAACGGGTGACCAAATTACAATTGATGCAGCTAACGCCACCAAACAATATGGTGTCGCCGTTAAATGTGCAACAATTACCCCAGATGAAGCTCGGGTAAAAGAATTCAATTTGAAACAAATGTGGCGCAGCCCAAATGGAACGATCCGCAATATTTTGGACGGCACGATCTTTCGAGAGCCAATCATTTGCCGCAACGTGCCTCGTTTAGTGCCTCACTGGGATAAACCCGTGGTTGTTGCTCGCCACGGCTATGGCGATCAATATCGGGCTCAGGATTTTCAATTTCCGGGGCCAGGCACGCTTAAGATTTCTTGGACACCGGCGGCCGGTGGCGAGCCGATCGAACGCGAAATCATGAAAACACCCGGCGCCGGTGTGGCCATGGGGATGTTTAATTTAGATGACTCGATTCGCGGATTTGCCCGCGCTTGTTTTAATTATGGGCTGGGCCGCGGTTATTCCGTATATCTGTCGTCAAAGAACACGATTCTAAAAGCTTATGACGGACGTTTCATGAAGATTTTTCAGGAAACGTTTGATAGCGAGTTTCAAACAAAATTTGCCGAAAAAAAATTGACCTATGAACATCGATTGATCGATGACATGGTCGCTTGCAACTTGAAATGGAGTGGTGGCTACTTGTGGGCCTGCAAGAACTACGATGGCGATGTGCAGAGTGACACGGTCGCGCAAGGTTATGGTTCGTTAGGTCTGATGACATCGGTGCTGATGTCGCCCGATGGAAAAACGGTGGAGGCCGAGGCTGCCCATGGAACGGTCACTCGTCACTATCGCATGCACCAACAGGGCAAACCGACATCGACCAATCCAATTGCTTCGATTTATGCTTGGACGCGGGGGCTGCAATATCGCGGCCGCATGGACGGAACGCCAGCCGTTACCCAGTTTGCAGAATTGGTTGAAAAAGTTTGTGTCGATGTGGTGGAATCGGGCCGTATGACCAAAGACTTAGCGATCTTGATTCGCCCCGACCATCCCTACTTGAGCACCGAAGCATTTATGGACGCGATCGATCAAGAATTGAAAAAACACCAGACGGCTTAATTGGCCAAACAAATCGATAATTTTTCGCTGGCGATAATTTTTGGCTGGCAATTATTTTTGGCTGGCAATTATTTTTCGTTTTCTTTGCGGCGGGTGAGTCCGGCGCGATCCAGGAGCGATGTGCCGAATAGATTGTCGAGTTGTTCGTCTTGTGGCGGCGTCCCCACCGCACCCAAATCCGACGGATCGTAGTGAACTTCAAAATCGTGTTTGGCAATCGAGAGGATCACGCCCGGATCGACTCGACGCCGGACGCCATTCATGATTTTTTTGCCGTTGAGTTTTACACCATTTTTGCTTTGCAGATCGCGAACGAACCAATATCCTTCTTCGATTTCCAGCAAACAATGGTGACCAGAGATATTGGAAAAGTTCAGTACGATATCGCAGCCGTCTCGACGACCGACGCGCAAGCGTTTTTTAAGCAAAGGGATCGGATCGCCACCACCCACGGGAACCAATTCGCCAAACATGTTCTAAATCTCAAGAATTGTTGTTGGAAACGGCAACCAGCGTGGTTATCAAAGGCTGTTGCTTGTTAAACTATCAGGGGACCGAGACTGATCGACCGTACTGGAAATGTGTCAGCCCAGCAATCGGACTCGTTCCCAGCACTACTTTAATTTATTAGCCGTTGCCGTTTGAGTCAACAAACATGATCGAAACCGACGCCGAAACCTCGAATTTGTTGCCCGCTTGGCGTCAAGCGGGATTGAGTTATTACAGTTACAACTTTTATTTGCGTCAAAAATTCGGTTTTCGGGTGCAACGAGTCAGTGTTGATGCCGGGCTGACTTGTCCTAATGTCGACGGCAAAGTCGCTTATGGTGGTTGCACTTTTTGCGATAACCGAAGTTTTAGCCCTAGTCGGCGGCGACCGCGGATCGATATCCAAGAGCAGATCGACGACGGGATTCGCCGCTTACAAAAACGTTACGACTGCCAACACTTCATGGCTTATTTTCAACCGGGCACCAATACTTACGGCCGCATCGACAAGATTCGCGAAATGTTGGAACAAGCGGTAACGCACCCTCAAGTGATTGCCATGGCAATCGGTACCCGGCCCGACTGCGTGCCGGATGAAATGTTGGAACTACTTCAAAGTTTTGCTCAGCGAACGTATTTGACCGTTGAATACGGAATGCAAACAATGCACGATCGTTCACTCGATTGGATGAATCGGGGGCATCACCATGACGCGATGATTGACGCAATGGCGCGCAGTCGAAATCTGGGGTTCACGATTTGTGCTCATATCATGTTAGGATTACCGGGAGAAACCAAAGCCGATATGTTGGCGACGGCTCGCGAGGTCGCTCGGCTGGGTGTCGATGCGGTCAAAATCCACAATTTATACGCCGTGCATGGAACGCCACTTGCCGACCAAGTGATGAAGGGTGAAGTCCAATTGATGTCTCGGCCAGACTACATCGATACGTTGATTGAGTTTTTGGAATTACTTCCGCCACAGGTGGTTGTCGAACGAATTAGCGGCGAGGCGCCGGATTCATTTTTCTTGGGGCCAAGTTGGTGTCTGGACAAACCGGGAGTGCTGTTGGCCGTTAAACAGGAAATCGATCGCCGCGGTACGTGGCAAGGCAAATGTTACACCGGCTGAGCAACCTATCGTAGTAATGGCTAGGCCGCAGCGCGGAATGTTATTCGTTAGCCTGCTTTCCTAAAAAGCCACTTGGCTCCGCGGCAGAGTCGTGGCTGCCGATTTCCACATCGGCAGTTTGACGTGAGCCTTTAGGTGTTTGTTGACGAATGAGGTGGAGTATGCGGTGGACAATAATTCGAATGGGGGGCCACGCGATGATTGCTGGGCGGATGCGATTCGTCCTCTGGTTCCACGATTAAATTGTTTGACAAAAAGAGTTCTAAAGTCCGCTGCATCTGCGGCCAATCGGTTCGTTGTTGGCAATCGGGAGTATGCAGCGCAGTTTCTAGAACTTGCTCAACGGTCGCATTGACGATTTCATTGCGCTCTTTCATTTTTTTATAAAGTCGTTGACATCGTTCAATTGTTTTCATAGTTGCGTTGCTCGTTTGAGACCCAAATGGGTGGAATGACTGTTTGGCAAAAAGTCGTAACAACGAATCGCTCGCGTCTGCGATGACTCAACTTATTAAGTCCCGCGATTAGGGACGATGATGCGAGCGATCAATTTTCTTTACAAACCTAGCTTGGACTGACGTCAAATCGCGCGACTGTTGATTAGAAATTGATCCTTGCACGGCGAAATTGGTTAACGATCCTAACGGTGGTAAAGTTTCTGTCGTTTAATACCGAAAATCTAGTTGTTCCCAATAGTTTGCGAATGAGTTGCGATACGGATGTTGCCGGTGCCCGCCCTTCCCGAGCGGGGATCTGGTTTTGTCGGCCGGAATTGATGTCGGAATTAATACGGCGCAGCAGTGAACCTTGATGGCAACAAGTTGGTCGTAGGGGTGGAAATCGATGTCGTTTGAAACCCGGTAAGCTTGTGAAATATTGGGAATTGCCTAGTCCAGTTGACCGTTAAAGTCGATTGTTGTATTTTAGGCACAGATGACCGGGGAATTACCCGGGCGCTGGCGTTGTGGCCGAGTGGCTAGGCAGCGGATTGCAAATCCGTCTACGGCGGTTCGACTCCGCCCGACGCCTTTTTTATTTTTTCTTTGCAATAAATATTGACTTCGCGATTGCCCCTTCTCTAAAAAAGCCGTTTTATGTGGCGTGGATTAGGCAAGTTCACAGAAACCCACCATTAACACGGAAACGACAATTCCCTAAGCTGTATGGCTGGCTCATTGCCTTTAAATTGTCACTTTGCCGTTAAATTGTCACTTTGCCGCAATTAAATCACAAGCCTGGGATTTTTTTCGCTTAAAGGAAATAGGTTAGTTCAAAGCGAGGTGCTTCTAAATCCCGCAAGGGCACAAACGGTAGCCGCTCGCTGAATTACCGTAGCCGTCCGCTGTTCTCAGCGGCGGAATAGAAAACTCTCTTTGTTATAATTGCCAGTAAATAGTCTTCGATTGTCAGCCTGAGGACAGGCTGACCTACCTTAGCCGTCCGCTGTTACTGTAGCCGTCCGCTGTCCTCAGCGGCGGAATAGAAAGCTCTCTTTATTTTAGTTGCCAGAAATTTATCGTCGATTGTCAGCCTGAGGACAGGCTGACCTACGTAGCCGTCCGCTGTCCTCAGCGGCGGCATAGAAAGCTCTCTTTGTTTTTGTTGCCGGTAATGAGTCGTCGATTGTCAGCCTGAGGACAGCGGTTGTCTTAAAGTTAGTCAAGTAGCGAGAGGAATCTCGCGCCATTTTTGATTGATTTTGACGATATGGTTGAGTATGGTGATCAACTTTCTCATGCATGCGACGATGGCGAC
>JBGSMY010000343.1:0-4374 GCA_041739975.1 Pirellulaceae bacterium | reverse complement strand
AAAATCTGAACTCGAAAACAACTTAGCATCTCCGTAATCGATATTACTGGGAATCCATTCAATAACACAACTACTACTGTGGCCAACCTCGGGTTCACCAAAAATTTAATAATTCCTGAAGACTTGTGTGGTACGATGAGGCGAAGGTGGACAGGCATCTAATTCGATGCAAAGCTGTAAATTTTCGCCGGCTACGGCGGTTTGATTCAGAAATGCGAGAACTTCCAATCGCAATAAGTAGCTTTTGGCCCAATGCTCTAGTCGATCGGGGTGACGCGGGGCCAAAGCTTGAATAGCATTTAAGCCCGCGATGGCTTGATCATAAGAATCTCGCGCGGGCTCTAATTGTTTTAATTGAGTCTGGAGAAAACCTAAATTGCAATGGATGCCAGCCACACATAAGGGGTTAATTTGGCGTCCGACAAAAATTTGGGGTAAAGACTCACGGCTTCTGTAAACGCCTCTTGGATCACGTCGGATGCATCGATCCGGGCTTTCACCCGATGGTCAATGCGCAATTGAACCAATAGCCGTAACCGATTGCGATACAGCTCCAATAGTTGGGGCAATGCCTCTATGGGGGGCAGGTCGATAGCCCGTAACTCGCCAGGTTCTGAATCGCTCGGGGGCAATGCATTGTTCATCGGCCCGATTATAACTGCGCAAATATAACTGCGCAAAATTTGTTGATGAACTCGTTTGTTTCGGAATTATTTTCGGAATTATTTTTAGATGTGTTTTTGGAGTAGTTGAAAATATTGTTTTTAGCATGGTGGGATCGAATTCTCTTGCAGACGCACTTGTAAGACAATTAGTTAGGCTAGCAAAGTCAAACACACAGGAGCGAGGGAAATCGCGATTCAATCCCAATCGCGCTATTCAGCGCCCCAGTTATTCAGTGATTACCGTTTTATACGGTTCGCGAGGTAATTCTTGGACATAACGAGGCACCAGATAACCCGGGAGAAGTTTCCGCAGTTGGTCGACCAGTTCCAGTCCTCGGGCCATTGGCACGTGAAAATGCGAGGTACCCGATACCGGGTCAAGTTGATGCAAATAATAAGGCAGCACGCCGGCCGCAAATAACGTCTCGCTGAGCGCCTCCAGTGCGGCAACATTGTCATTTACGCCGCGCAGCAATACGGATTGATTCAGCAATTGTAGACCTGGAACCTCACGCAATCGATTTAGAGAATTGACAACTTGGGGATCAATTTCCTGAGCATGGTTAACGTGAATTACAAAAGTCAACGGTCGTTGCCAAGCGGCCAGTAAATCAAGTAAAGCGGGTGTAACGCGCTGCGGAATCATGACTGGCAATCGCGTGTGAATTCGCAACCGGCGTAAATGGGAAATCGCGCTAAGTTCCGAGATGAATGACTCCAACACCTCATCCACAATCGTTAATGGATCGCCACCACTTAAGATCACTTCGCGGATCGAGGAATCGGCCGCAATGATATCGAGGGCTGGTTGCCATTGGCGGATTGATTTGGGTGCTGATTCATAGGGGTATTCGCGACGGAAACAGTAACGGCAATGAACGGCACATGCGCCCGTTAATATTAACAGCACGCGGCCCGCATATTTTTGCAATAATCCTGGCGCCCGGATTGCCGCATGTTCATCCAATGGATCAGACACATAACCGGCAATCGGCAAGATTTCTTGTGCTTGCGGTAAAACTTGTAACAGCAGTGGATCGAGAGGGTTTGCCGGTTCAATCCGCGACAAAAATGGTTCGGGAACAAACGTGGTAAAGGACTCGGCGGCCGCCCGGACCGCATCGGCCGCAGGCGCTACCATCGGCAAATGATTTGCTAGGGCAGGGGCTATCTGGATAGACTCGCCGCTCAGATGGTGCAAGTCCAACCGTTTGAGCAATTGGTCGACGTCCCGAATCGCCATTTTTAAATGTTGTTGCCAACTGGGCTCAGTGGCCGCGACAAAATCTCGATTTGTGGTTAGAATCTCCATTTTTACAACATAATCCAACAAGGTTTTTCTGATAAGGGATCAATCGCCGTGGGTACTTATAAAACCAGTGATTTTCGCAAAGGATTGAAGATTCAAATCGATGGCGAGCCATATTTGATGACTGAAATGCAGTTTGTGAAGCCAGGTAAAGGTAATGCACTGTACAAATGCAAGATGAAGAATTTGGTTCGCGGCACCGTTTTGCAGCGAACTTATAAAGGCGGCGACACTTTGGAATCGGCTGATGTCGAAGAAGCTGGCGTTCAGTTTTTATACAAACAAGGCGACACGTTTGTTTTCATGAATAGTGTGTCGTTTGACCAATATGAGTTGACGGCCGACCAAGTCGATGACGCTTGGCAATATCTCAAAGATGGTATGGCCTGCACGATGGTGCTGTTTAATGGTTTGCCGATTACTTTGACCCCGCCCAACCATGTGGAGTTGCGTGTCGAACAATGTGATCCGGGAGTTAAAGGTGACACGGCCACCAATGTCACCAAACCGGTCAAAGTCGAAACGGGCGCTGAATTCATTTGCCCCGCGTTTATCAACGAAGGCGATACGATTCGCATCGATACGCGTACCGGAGAGTATATCGAGCGAGTTCGGCTTTAAGATTATCCGCAGGGCAGGGGAGTGCTCGCTGCGCCACGGCGGTAGCGTGACGAATCGTCGCCACCGCCATGGTTGGTTTCCAGTCCCAATTTAAATCGTCAAGGGAGATTGCAATGCATGTCCAGTTTTGGGGTGCAGCGAGAACCGTTACCGGATCGATGCATTTAATCCAGGTCGGCTCCAAACGGATTTTATTGGACTGCGGTCTCTATCAAGGGCGACGGGAAGAAGCCTATCGACGCAATCGCGATTTTCCCTTTGCCGGCACGGACATCGACGCGGTCGTTTTATCACATGCACATATCGATCATTGCGGCAACTTGCCGTCCCTGGTCCGCAGTGGATTTCGCGGATCGATCTATTGCACCTCGGCCACTCGCGACCTTGCCACACTATTGTTAATGGACTCGGCGAAGATCCAAGAATCCGACACGCGGTACGTCAATAAAAAACGGGAGAGGAAGAACGAAAAACCGTTTAAGCCTTTGTACGAAACGCCCGATGCTTTGGAGACAATCAAACTATTTCGAACCATCGAATGCGGTCATTGGTTCGACGTGACCACGGGCGTGCGTTGTCGTTTTCATTTAGCGGGTCATATGTTGGGGGCGGCGATCGTTGAGCTAGAATTGACGGAACCGGAAGGGCCAAGCGGCGATCAACCGACTCGTCTGGTTTTCAGTGGCGATATCGGCCGTCCTGGAATGCCGCTATTGCCGCTTCCACAAACCGTCGACGGGGCCAACTTTGTTATTATGGAGGCCACTTACGGCAACCGCCTGCATGCGGCAGAAATCGACGCTCGCGATATGTTGTTAGATATCGTCAAAAAAGTCACAGGGCGCGGCGGGAAATTAGTCATTCCGGCATTCTCCGTGGGGCGAACTCAAGAAATTGTCTACCACCTTAACCAACTATTTGAAGCGGGCCGTTTGCCACCGATCAAAGTGTTCGTCGATAGTCCATTGGCCGTCGATGCGACCGAAGTATTTCGCACTCACATCGAGTGTCTTAGTCAAGATACGATCCGCGGAATCCTCGAAGAAGAAGATCGCGATCCCTTGAATTTCCACGGATTATTTTATGTCCGCAGTCAACAATACTCCAAAAAACTAAACACCTTGGAGGAACCTTGCATAATCATCAGCGCTTCAGGAATGTGTGAGGCGGGGCGAGTTTTGCATCATTTGAAAAACAACATCGAGAATCCACGCAACGGCGTGATGTTTGCTGGTTATCAAGCAGAACATACGCTCGGGCGTTATATCCTCAATGGAGCCAGTCAGATCAAAATTTTCGGCGAACCTTACCAAGTCCGCGCTGAAGTGTTCAAGCTTGAAGCCAGTTCTGGTCACGCCGATCAAAACGAATTGATCGCTTGGACGCAAGAGATGGTAAAACGCGGCAAAGTCAAAAAAATCGCCTTGGTTCACGCTGAAACCGAAGCATCGACGGAACTCAAAATGTGCTTGTCCGAACGAGGGATCCACCAAGTGATCATCCCTGACCGCGAAGATATCGTTCCGTTGTAGGACGTTATGTAGCCGCTGTCTATTGTAGCCGCTGTCTATTGTAGCCGCCGCTGTCCTCAGCGTCGGTTAATATAGCCGTCCGCTGTATTGTAGCCGTCCGCTGTCCTCAGCGGCGGAATAGAAAGCTCTCTTTTTATTTTAGTTGCCAGAAATTAGTCGTCGATTGTCAGCCTGAGGACGGGCTGACCTACTGTATCCGTCCGCTGTACAGTAGCCGTCCGCTGTCCTCAGCGGCGGAATAGAAAGC
>JBGSMY010000268.1:0-5171 GCA_041739975.1 Pirellulaceae bacterium | reverse complement strand
GCGCCACTGTAGTTTCCAGGGAGGTCGTCTTATGAGTGATTGGTCGATTTCGCCCTCAGTACGCACGCATTTTCTTTACCGATTGATCTGGAAAAATTGGATGGAGATTTGGCCAATCGCCCTGGGACTGTGGGCCATCTTGGTGCTGATGATCAGCGTCGTCGCCGGGAAATCCCCACCGAGTGTAGATGGTCCTCTAGTATCTGGCGTGTTTCCGATCATTGTCAGTTTGCTGATTCCAGGACTAGCGATTGCCCAAGAACGACAAACGGGGTCCTGGTTATGGAACAGTTCGCTTCCATGTCGCCCGTCATGGCATTTTTGGGGTTGGTTGATCACTTGGTGCCTACTGGTTGTCCCCGGATGGCTGTCCTTGTTGTTGCTGGAAAGTTGGTTGCTCAATGGCCCAAGCGAGGGCGGTACTGGTGTTTGGGATATTGATCGGCTTTGCTCGATTGCCTTGATCGCGATGGAAACGTTGGCGATTATTACCGCGACTTCGTTGTGGTTTCGCGATCCGCTTCAGTCATTATGCGTTGGAGGGTTGGTCGTCTTTGTGAAGCATGGTGGTATTTTGCTGGCGATGGAGCGCTGGGAACGGTGGCTGGGAACCGAAACGGAATATTGGGTAGCCGATCCAATGTATTGGTTGATGAATGGCGGCTCCATTTTATTTTGGTCTGTGTTAGCGGCCAGATTGTATGGTTGGCGTTGGATCCAGGGCCAATTTTTCCAAGTTGCTCTGCAATATTACTTTTATCAAATGAACTTAGTCCCTTCTCGCAACGCCTCTTGGGACTTTTCGGTTTTGGACAATCGATATGGCATCAATGCAGTGGCCAGAACGATCTGGTTTTTTAGAAATGCCCATCTGCAAATCATTTTTATTGCAGTCTTGGTCCATGGGCTAGGTACCGCAACTTGGTTTTGGCTCGGCGAATTTTACACTTCGCGCTTTATGGGTTTCGAAAACGCCGCGATGCAATTGTTCGTCATCGCCGCAATCTTGGGAATCCATGCGGGCAATTGCCTGTTGCGTCAGGATAGCTATCGTTTTCTGTCCGAACGTGGCTTGAGCAGTTGGCCGATCGTCGACCTTTGCTTTTTCGGAAATTTGACGACGCTCACGCTGTTATACATGGCGATGCGTTGGTTCAGCGGCTTGGAGTCCAATGAGATTAGTGTTTTTTGGTTTCCCTGCATGGTCGCAGTTCATTCGATTGCCTTTTGGTCGGGCCTGAATTGGCAAAATTCGATTCCAGCAATCGGAGGGACCCTATTGGTTATATTTTTGACATTTACCGTCACCGTTGCCATTATTAACGGGCCTAATCGTTGGCCGCAACTAATTTGGTTGGCGGTGCCTTGGGCTTTGTATGGCTGGACGACAGCGAAAGCTTTGGTTTGGCACCGCTGGAGTTACGGAACGATTGACTGGAAGGTATCCGCGGAATCGGCCGCCGTCATCTTTGTGTCGGCTATATTGTCAAGTTCCTACTCTCCCGCGGCATTCGTTATCTTGAGTTTTTTTGCGATCGTAAATGGTAGACGTCTGCTGAAAATGGCGACCTAGCTCGCGGTGAAATCGCTACGAATTCCACTGGATCACGTCGAGCGGTTGCGATAGGGATTCAATAGGGATCGGGTGGTTTAGTTTTGCGGCCGCGCGTGTTTCCCTAAAAAGAAATCGCCGTGTTTGTGGCGGACGATGTCGCCGTCGACCAGATACACCACATCTTCGGCGATGTTTTCTGCATGGTCAGCGATGCGCTCAATGTGCCGAGACGCGGAAAAACAATGTAGCGCGGGCTCGATGAGGCTCGAATCTGTTTTCATCAAAGCAAAAAGTTCTTTGATAATCTCGCGATTGTGGTTGTCGACCGCAACATCGCAATGAATCACTTTCTTGGCCAGCGCCACATCGGAATTGACAAAAGCATCGAGCGCCATCCGCACCATTTGCATCGCTTGGCGAGCCATCGTACCCAACAGCTCGGGAATTGGGAAATACGGATACAAATGAACGCCTTGAGCCCGCTCGGCAATGTTTTTGGCCAAGTCGCCAATTCGTTCCAGATCGATATTGATCTTAAGGACCGTACAAATACGGCGCAAGTCGGCGGCCACCGGTTGATGCAACGCCAGAATCTTTAAACAGTCTTCTTCGATGTGGACTTCCATCTCGTTGACCAGTTTATCGTTGACATTCATCGACTCGGCCAGCTCGAGACGATTTTCGACCAGGGCTCGCGTGCTGTGGTCGATCATTTGCTCGACCATGCCAAACAACGTCAAGATTTGGCGGTGCAAGTTTTCTAAATCACGCTCTAAATGCTTCGACATCCTAAATCATCCTCTGCAATTCAATCCGCCAATCCTTCGTCTTGTCCGCCAGCCCCGCATTCGACCTACTCGACGCTTGCGCTAATAGGTTTCTATCGTACAACAATTCTCAGCTTAACCGAACTTGCCAGTAACATAATCCTCAGTTTGCTTTTCTCGAGGATTTGTAAACAGCTCCCGCGTCGCCCCTTCTTCGATAATGCGTCCTTCGAAAAAAAACGCAGTCCGATCACTACAACGGGCGGCTTGCTGCATGTTGTGGGTCACGATGATAATCGTGTACTGTTTTCGCAATTCGTAAATCAGGTCCTCAACGCGACTCGTAGAGGCGGGATCGAGGGCCGAACAAGGCTCATCCATTAATAAGATATCGGGGCCTACAGCGATTGCCCGAGCGATGCATAAGCGTTGTTGTTGACCACCGGAGAGTCCCAGGGCAGAGGAATCGAGTCGGTCTTTAACTTCGTTCCACAAAGCCGCTTTTTGTAGCGACCATTCCACCAACCGATCGAGGTCGGCACCTTTGATGCGATAATGCAAGCGAGGACCAAATGCGACGTTGTCGTAAATTGATTTGGGAAATGGGTTGGGTTTTTGAAAGACGATACCAATTCGTCGCCGCAAGGCGACCACATCTGTCGAACGGGCCAAGATATCCAGGTCGGGCATTCGTAATTCCCCCGCTGCGCGAGCGCCGGGAATGACGTCATTCATGCGATTGATCCACTTCAACAACGTACTCTTGCCACAGCCGCTGGGGCCGATGAACGAGGTAACGCACCGTTCTGGAATCTTTAGATTGACACTGCGGATCGCTTGAAAATCACTATACCACGCCGAGAAATTCGCAACGGTTATTGCCGACGGAATCGATTCGTCATTGGCGCTGGTCGCAGTGGTTTCTAAAAACGACTGCGCCTTAAGCATGGGACGCTGTTTTTCGTCGGCTGACATCGCTAACTCTTGGTTTTTGATCACGGTTGTCATGAATTTTTAATCGTTACGACAGTCGTTTTTGAGTATATTGGCGAATTAACACGGCGGCGGAATTAAACACTAACAAAATGGCGACCAATACGATAATTCCCGATGCGGCCAGTTCATGAAACGCCCGTTGTGGTCGCGAGGCCCAATCGTAAATTTGCAAAGGCATTACCGTGAACTCGTCCATTAGATTGCTAGGATTGGTGGAAATGAAAATGGCTCCCGCCAAAATCAAAATCGGCGCCGCTTCACCAATCGCTCGACTCATTGCCAAAATCGAGCCTGTCATGATACCAGGAATGGCCGCTGGCAATGTCACATTCCGCACAACTTGCCAGGGAGTCGCACCAATTCCCAAACCGGCCTCCCGCAGCGAACTGGGTACGCTGCGAATGGCTTCCTGAGACGAAATAATCACCACGGGCAAAATCACCAACACCAACGTGAGTGCACCCGCCAATACGCTGCGGCCAAATGGAACTCGGAAATAATACCATCGCGGCACGGCAATTCGCCCCGCTTTACGGCCCTCAATCAAAGTAACATCCAATAATTCTGGATCGGTTGGGTAATCGCGCCGCGATTTTACGGTATTGATTGTGATTACATCGCCTTGGACGGTCTGCAGTTGCATGCCTTGGGTGGCCACAGTAGCTGGAGCATCTAGACCCGCAACCGGAACCAACACCGCTCGTTTACCGGCCGTAAAAAACTGATCGCAATAGGTCACGCCAAATTCGATCGCCGGCTCTTTTGTTTCCAACATCAAATAACCCATGTTGACAAACAAAGTCAGGCCCAAGATGCCATAAACCACACTGGGCACACCTGCCAAATTATTGATATTTAATTGAATAACGGAATGCAATCGTCTCATCCATCGGTTTCGAGGAGAAAATTCCTCCAAAAAGATTGCCGTCGCCACGCCTATCGGCAATGTAAATACGCCACAGACCAAGCAAACCCAAATGGTCCCCCATAACGCCGGGCCAATCCCAGCCTTTTCTGGATCCGGTTCAGGATAATGAGTCAAGAAATTTTGATTTAAATGCCCAAAACCTTGAAGCGTAATCGAAGTTAACAAAACACCTAAGATTACTACCGAAAAGCCGGCCGTCGCCATACAAAACCAACGAAACGCTGAATCGAGCCAACGACGATTCAGCGGCTTGCTGGTTTGAGCAATCTCAATGAGAGGGTGCGGATTGTTAGGCGAAAATGAACTCATGAAACACGTTATTGATAAACTTCGCGAAACCGCTTGCGCACGATGTTACCGAAAATGGTCAGCGTTAGAGTAATGATAAACAGCGCAGCAGCCACCGCGTACATCGACAAATAAGCCACATCAAAATTGGACACATCACCCAAAGCCATTTGGACCATCCATCCGGTCATGGTTTGCGTGTCATCTCGCGGGTCAAGGGTTAAATGGGGACGACTGCCAGCAGCCAGCGCAACGACCATGGTTTCCCCCACCGCTCGAGAAACGGCCAGCAAAAAAGCCGAAATAATACCCGATAGCGCCGCCGGCAAGACAACCTTGATCGATACATCAAATTTAGTCGCGCCGAGCCCATAAGCTCCTTCTCGCAGACTATTGGGCACTGCTCGCAAAGCATCTTCGACCAGCGAACTTACAATCGGCAGACACAAAATTCCGACGGCAATCCCGGCACTCATCGCGTTGTAAGAGTTGAATCCCTCGTTGATAAGTTTCAATCCGGGCGTTATCACGGTCAGGGCAAAAAAACCATAGACGACCGTTGGAATACCTGCCAAGATTTCCAACGTGGGTTTTAAAATGTCACGGACGCGACGACTTGCATATTCGCTCAGGTAAA
>JBGSMY010000016.1:0-3185 GCA_041739975.1 Pirellulaceae bacterium | reverse complement strand
AGCGAAAGTTTGGGAGCTAGAAGAGTAAACACCAATCGCCGCTGAGGACAGCGGCGACTTCGGTAGTCGCCCCCTGGCCAACTATTTGATCCGATAAATTTTTCCTCGCAAACGTACGATCAAGATTTCGCCTTCGTTTTGGTCGGCTAAGATCGCGTTTTCATCGGATGAGTTTGCTTTAGTTAACTTGAACCATTCATCGGAGAAACGACTGAGTTCGACGATTTCAGACTTTTGTTTTTCCGGATCGACATCGATAGCGTTATCGGCAAACAATACGTCACCGCGTTTGTAAATGGTCGAGTTACCTGCCTGTCGGACTCCACCGACTCCCGGAATTTGGCCTTGCTTAGCTTTGTCACCTAACACACCGCCTCCGGATCCACCTCCAGTCCCCATCCGAACACCTTCACCTGCCCGTGCAGGAATTCCACCGCTTCCCATATTGGGGCGTGATTGGCTTCCCAATTGGGCTGAATTGGCCGCCAGTTCTTGTCCCGCGGCCAAGTTGTCAACGGATTTCATCGAGTTTTTCTGCGACCGCAAACCAAAAGCCGCTTGGCCGCCACCGGCGCCACCAAGCCCCGCGAGCTCTTTTCCGGCTTCTTCGGATTGGTAGCGGTAGTCGGACAATTGGCGGAAATCAGAGTTTTCGTCTGCCAAATACGCCGTATACGGAGTCACGATTCCATGTTTGAGCGAGAGTTTGATAAGTTCATCAACGAGCTCTTGATTCTTGCCTTGCAAATCGAGCAAGTCAATAATTTCGCCGACACGTCGCATTGCCCAAATTTTGGCGACAAACGGATACCGACCGCCCGATTGAGCTCCAGTAAATTCGACATCGAATTCAAACGTTTGTGGTTTTCCGGCCACCTCGCCAGCGATCTTGATTTTGGCCGCTCCGGCCTTTTTGTATCGACCGACCATGACTAATTGATTGCCGGCAAACAGTTCGCTTTGCATCTGAGGATAAATGCGGTTAGTAGCTGGCCCATCGGCTGGCGTGACGCCCGCGACTTGATAGTCAATGGTCATTTTGGTCAGCACCGGTGCCGAGATTTTCTTGTACAGCCGCGCTACGGCCTCTTCGATATTTTCGTTGGGAGAAACGTATTCACTTTGACCAAAATTATCGCGCGAAATGCGATCAAGCAAACGGCTATTGACGTCGTAACCAACACCGAACGAAATAACTCGCGCTTGCCAAGCATTTCGATTTTTGCAGTTTTCGGCAATCTTTAGTTCATTCGTTTCTCCAGCTGTCGGCATGCCGTCGGTGAGAAAGACGATGTAGTGTGGCAAAGAGCCGTCCGAAATTTGCTTCAAAGCAGTCGCTAGCGCGTCATCAATATTGGTGCTGCCCCCTGCGTTGATGCCATTGATAAATCCGACGGCCGTTTGTCGCGTTTCGGGACCAAAACGTTGCAGTTCGAGTGACATGCTGCGGACGGATCCATCGTAAGAAATGATATTGAACAGATCATCGGCGTTCAGATTGTTCAAAACAAATTTGGCTGCCTCGCGAGCCTGTTCAATTTTTTGACCGCTCATACTGCCACTTTGGTCCAAAACAAAGATCACCGATTTGCGAACCGCTGTATTTGTCTCCGATGGAATCGAGGGACTAGCCAACATCACAAAATAGCCTTGGTCTTCGCCTTCTGGCCAGTAACTCAACAGGTTGGCTTGGACGGCCGCGGCCGAAGAATCGTAAATCAATCGAAAATCGAACTGGGGGACGACATTAGCCATGCCTAACGAGACGACCACATTTTTGGCATCATCGCGCTTGATATCGACCGAGTGTGTAGGACTATAGACGTTTTTAATTTCTTGCGTGTCGGAAATTGCTACGCGGAACGAGACCTTCTCAATGGGCTTGGCCGTATAACGAGTTGTCGCCAATGGAAACAAGTAGTCTGTTAACGATCCGTCTTTGCGCAATAGTTGCGAGTATCGCAGCGTTACCGTGCGAGTTCCGCCTGGCGGCAGTGGGAATACACTGGAACGAAACATACCTGTGCCGACCCATTCGAGAAGCGCCGGGTCCTGATTGCGACGCAAATAACCTTCGTATATTCGCCGTGCTTCGTCAGCTTTCAAAAGTTTGGCTTCGTATTCTTTTCCATCCACCAAAAAAGTCATTTGATCAACCGCGCCATCATAAGGCAACGGAAACACAAAGCTCACCTCCATCGCTGTGGAGCCATGGTTTTGGAAAACTTGCGTGACCTGAGTCGTAGCGATTTGTTGATCGATTGAGGCATCAACCAAAAATTCGCGAATCGAATAAGTTGGCGCTGGGTGAGGTTGAGGTCGTGGACGCGGCAAGTGATATCGCTCGATTCCGTCGCTGATCAGGAATCCTTGGCCTTGGGCTAATTGCGGCGCCCCAATACCAGCGACCAGCACAGCCAAAGCCAGACCTAAAATATTAACCAACGGCTTGAATCTTAGGCTTTTCATCGTTTTTTCCTCGAGGATACATTGGTCGTAATTGAATTGACCACTATCGTGCAGGCACCCTGCGACGGGTTTTGCCTAAATCCAAATGCGTCATGACAGAATTGTCAAAATCATGGCCCACCCAACAAGTTTGATTGACGAGTTGAACAGGTTGAAAGTTCCCGGAAAAATTAGAATTGGAAAAGCAAGGGACGAAACAGGGGGCTTGTTCTCCAAAAGTACCGCGATTGCCCGGAACAGTGGCGCGATTGTCGTTAATCGTCTCCGGGCTCTCCTTCGCTATGCTTGCCATCTTGCCTAATCCTTCTGGTTTAATTTTGCGATGCAGAAAGTGCTTGCAAACTCAAGTAGAGAATCATGCGGATTGGACGCCTATTGAACTGTGAGCAAAGTCGAACGATGGAGGCAAGATACAAATATAGGAACTTCCAGGAATTTAGTGGTAAAAACGACTTGACCAAGAAAAACACGAACGCCGGGGTACGGGCGCAACAGGTCGGTTGTCGGGAATTGGGGGCAAGGGTGAAGTTAACGCAATACGCACTTTCACGACGGAAGATTTGGGACAAGAAGATTTGGGACAAGAAGATTTGGGACAAGAAGATTTGGGCTCATTTAAGAATTTGAGTGCAAAAAGGAGGCAACGCAATTTAGGTCAAGCCAAATGGTTAACGTGCGGGGGACAGACAAGAAAAAATGCTTACACAGGATTCAAG
>JBGSMY010000198.1:0-10755 GCA_041739975.1 Pirellulaceae bacterium | reverse complement strand
GGATTTCGCACTGTCAGCTCTTTGCCGAGCAAATTGCGAAATGAAACATGAGTTCCCGGGTCGTGGCCTTGTAACGCGATGGTTCCAGCGGCTAGCCGTTTGCCGTTTCGTGGATTCACATGGTCTTGACGCGTATCGCTCCAATCCGTTACGTGGTACCCATTGACCCAGACGCTGACGTGGGGACCAGTCACGACGATCGTTTTGCGAAACCACTGTTGATCCTGGGCCACGACTTGACGAGCGGCTTGGCGCCGAAAAATTGCCCCTGTTCCTGAATCGGCAGGTTTGGCTGGGTCGCCATCGGTGGTGCCATTATGAATTTGGCTTTCGTATCCATTCATTAATTCTCCCGGAATGCATCGAAAGAACACGCCCGAATTTGTGTTGGGCTGATGCGTGTAACAATCCAAGCTGAAAATAAAATCTTGGAATTGTTTTTTACTCTCCAATTGTCCTCGACCGCCTCGCATTATTAATTCTTGTTTGGCATTGACCTCAAACCTTGATTCAAGCGATTGATCCTGTGACCATCCTTCCAGGTCCCGACCGTTAAACAACGAAACTAGATTTAGAGGTCGCAAATAAATCTGCCGAAAAGCGATAGCACCTCCATTAAACTGTAGTCCAACAAAACCGCGGCCAAGTGGTTTTGCGTCGACATGATCGACGATTTCGCGTCCATCGATGCTGGCAGTAATTCGCGGGCCATCGACCTTCAGATCTAAACGATGCCATTTGGATTCGCCTTCTAAATCCAATCCCCATTTAGCAGGCTCTCTACCGACGAGTGAGCCCGATGTAAATGCATGCGTTTGGTCGTCCACGATATTCAGTTCGTAACAACCCTCGGTTGGAGACTTAGGCAGCGGACTTGTGCGAAAGAAAACTCCACTGTTGGTTTCCGCGGTAGCTTGAAATTCCAAACGCAACTCAAAGTCATCGAACTGGGAGGTAGTCCTTAATAGCCCTTGTTGCCCTTGTGTGGCGCGAATAGCACCCTCTAAGACCTGCCAATCAACTTCCGATTCCGCTCTCCAACCAAATAACGATTCACCGTCAAACAACGATAACCAACCTTGGGAAACTTCGGTGTCAGTGAGGCCGGTAAGTGGGTTTTCTTGTGGCGACGCTGGCGAGGTCGGTTGGGCTTGGATGGGTGCCGATAATGACGAGACAAGCACCCAGAAAATTACGACGAAAACTCTCATAATCATAAAATGCCAATTGAGTTACTGTGTTGATTACATTAGATTGTACGCCAGAAGTTACGGCGCCGAAATTACCGCTGTTACCGTTGTCGATCATTATTTCGCTTGTCATCGTTACGATTAGGTACTTGAGTGCACGATCTTCCAAGCCGTTCTGCGGATAGTTCCATTGACTCGCCTCATCATTTTACGGAGTCGGCATCCGGCAATTCTGATAAATTTTCAAACGCCAGCAATTTACCTAACGACGTTGCTGAACATTGTCGCGAATTTGTGTTGCTGACCGGCGCGACGGGATTTTTAGGGCAGTACTTGATGGTTGATTTGTTGAGTCGCCATCAACCGGTTGCGGTCTTGGTTCGCCGCGACAAACGACTAACCGCCGCCGAACGAGTCGAAGCGATTTTGCAAAGAGTTGAGCTGGAACAAAATTGTTCGATTCCGCGCCCTATAATTCTCGAAGGCGACGTCGGACGAATCGACCTTGGTCTCAGCGAATTCGATCGGGATTGGGCTAGCCAACACTGTGGCAGCATGCTTCACAACGCAGCGGTCATGTCGTTTGAAGCCGCCTCGCGCGACGCCGAACCCTGGATTACCAATCTGGGCGGCACACAACATGTCTTGGATTTTTGCGAATCAGTGGGGATTGATGATTTGCATTACGTTTCGTCCGCTTATGTTTGCGGAAATCGCGAAACGACAATTCTGGAAACAGATCTCGATTGTCGTCAACAGTTCCGCAACGATTATGAGAACAGCAAATTTCTCGCAGAAAAAGCAGTCCAAGAAGCAACTGCCATTCGCCAGCGGACGGTCTACCGACCATCGATTATCACTTCAGATTCCCGCACCGGCTTTACTTGTTCATATCATGGAATGATGTGGTATTTGCGATTGTTCAGCATGCTGATCCCGCAGCAACCACTTAATTCGTCTGGACAATATCAGACCGATATCGAACTGCCGATTGACGGTGACGAACCTCACGATGTGGTTTGTGTCGATTGGGTTTCGCGTACAATTGTCGAATTGTTTATGCAGCCTGCAACCCGCGGCCAAGTATTTCACATCACCGCTCAACATCCTACGACCATTCGCGAGGTCATTGATCACTGTTGCCAATATTTCAATAGCACCGGGGTTCGATATTTGGGGCGTTCGGCCGAACGCCAAGCGACCTCAAGCTTTTCAGAGTTAGTCTTTGACGCTGCCAAGGTTTACCACGCTTATGAGGCTGTTGCCCCACGGTTCGACCGATCAAATCTGCTCAAGTTCCTGCCCGAGTGCCATTCACCGCAAATCGATCGCGACATGGTAATTCGATTTCTCGAGTTTGGCAAACAAGACCGCTGGGGAAAACGCCGGGTCGAAAAGCCGCTAACCACATCCGCTCAACCAACGCACGATCATAAAGTTCAAACCGTTTAGCCATAGCTCGTGGCATAGTTGGCAGCGCAATGGTCCTCAATTGTCTGCGCTCCAATCGTGTGCGCCCCAGTCGTAACACGATCGTTTGCGCCAACGGGTCCATTCATTGGCGAAACTAGTTATACATCCTTAACTGAACTCGTTGCCGCGCGATCGATCTATTTCAAATCGACCTTTTCTCGGCGATATCTATCGAGGACTATCGACTGAGGACTATCGATCTAATCTGGCAATCGACGTTACCTTAGGACTAGATTTGATCGAGCGTTTTTACGTTGCGAGGTGGCCAGAAATCAACCAAAAGTACCGCGGCGGCAATCGTGGCAATGATACATGGAATCAAGAACAAGCCTTGATAGTCTTTAACGCCATCGGCCGGTAAATACTTGGCGGCCAGTGGCGGGGCAATGTATCGGGCAACAATCGGCCCCATACCCAAGATCATTACATTAAATAATCCTTGAGCACTCGATCGCACGTCTTTGGGTAAATACTCGTCGACAAAGATATACACGGTCGCAAAAAAGAACGCATAACAAATTCCATGCAGCACATTGGCGGCAATCACGACCGAGGGTTCAGGCACAAACGCAAATATTCCAAAACGAATCGCATGGCCTAAAATCCCAATTGTCATGGTTGTTTTCCAACCCAATCGTTTGAGGAAAAAACCCAAAATCGCCATTGTGCCAATCTCGGCAACTTGCCCAATACTCATAATGGGCATTACCCATTTCTTCTCAATCCCAATATGTTCCAAGTAACCGCTGGTCCACATGAAATACAAGTCGTGCACCATAGCGTCTACCATGGTTACGATCCACAAGACGAATACAAATGGAACCGCCAGACTTTTTACGGCTCGCAGCCACGCCAAGCCTTCGGCATCGCGATTGGGAGGCGTGTGCGGCAAAATCAAGCTATACACGGCCAACAACAATGAAGCGGCCCCGGCGACCAAAAACGTGTACTTGGCAGAGTCCGAATCGGTCAACAAGAAAAACAGCGGCCAAGCAGCCAAAATCCAACCGATCGTGCCGCCCATCCGCACAATCCCAAACTCAGCTTGGGCATCTTTCATGGCGTTAAATGCAATCGCGTTGGTAATCGAAATCGTAGGCACATAAAACAAACAGTGCACCCACATCAGGGCACAAAACGAATTAAAATCGCCGACAAAGTACAATCCCACCATTGCCAAGCCGCCAATCAAATGGCTAAATGCCAAAAACCGTTCGGCCGAAAAATTCCGATCGGCAAACTGATTGCTGAAAAACATGGCAATCAACGCTGCCACCGGAAAGGCAATCAAAATTAAGGTTTGTTGTTGTCCACTAAACCCTGGTAACGTCACGGTTTCCATGGTTTGCTCGCCAACTGGCATTTCCGCAGTTGCTGTAGTCGGACGACTTGCCGTATGCGAAAATCGCTCCGAAGCCAAATAGCCAAAAATCAACGGCAACCAAGCGCCCCAAATAAAAAACTGCAAGACCATCATTACAAACAGCTTAAAGCGGATGGCGCTACTCATAGATCCAATCTCAGCATCAGGTTTCGTGTCATTACACTGGTCATCAAAAAGCTACCAGTTTAATCACCAGAATTTCAAGTGTCAGGTAGGGGCAGCAAGATTTCTCGTATTTCTGTCGGTGAGATAACACAGCAGCCATCGCCCTGGGCTAATTCGTCCTGGCTAACCGGCCCATTCGCCAATGACCAAACGAACCCTTTCGAAAAGGTTCAACAACTGAAAGTAATTTTGATCAACCGCAACGGGGAGGTTCCCACCATTTGCCATGACAACACTTAACAACCGGGCTATCACTGGTCCGCGCCATAGCAACGGACGATCGAGACACTAGGACTTGTATTGTATTGGTCGTGGTGCGGCGACCAGCCTACGGTACGCGACGTTTGAAATAAAACTTGGCCTAGTAATCGCTTAAAATCCTAACATGGATTTCAATTTATGAATCGTCACGGCGCGTCCAGCCCGAGCTATTGAAGTCGTCAGCGGTATCTTTTTGGGGCAAACTGCCACACAGTTTTGCGCGTTACCGCAAATTTGAATTCCGCCCTCGGCCGTCAAGGCTTCCAGTCGCCGCCCACTCATCCATTGCCCAGTGGGGTGCGCGTTAAACAACATCACCTGACTGATCGCGTGTGCTCCAATAAATCCGTGATCAAAAGCTTCTTGACAACGTTTTTGAAAAACTTCATCCGTCTCGCCGGCATTTCGCTGAACTTCGATTTTAGTATATTGCGGACAGGCTTCCAAACAACAGCCACAACTCATACATTCGCTTAGAGGATAATTGACCTCTTGTTGTTCTCGAGAAATCTTGTCGCCTCGCCCCATATCGTCGTACGTATCAACGGGAACCCACCCTTCAATTTTTTGAAGGCTTCGGAAAACTCGCGCCCGATCGACAACCAAGTCTCGCACCACGGGGAACTTTGACATCGGCTCCAGTGTGATTTCTTGCGAATTGTGTTCCAATAACTGATCGATCAATGCCGAACAACTTTGCCGCACACGACCATTTATCACCATCGTGCAAGCGCCACAGACTTCCTCTAGACAACCGCAATCCCATGCGACAGGCGACGTCGATTGGCCACCAATGGTTTTTGGATGGGCGGCAATTTTTTGCAACGCGCTAATCACATTCATGTCGGGTTCATACTCGACCTCATACGTCGTCCAGTAAGATTTGCCACCAGGTTCATCCTGCCGCAAAATCTTGACCCGAAACGATTTGATCTTGTCGCCGTAAGCATCTTTGATCATGGTCTTGCTTTCGAAATGTCCTTTGAACCGTTGTATGTCAACAAAGTGATGTGTTTGCTCTGACAAACCGAATGATTAAGCGGCTGCACTGACCGCCGCGTAGGGAAGGTCAGCGTATGACTAGGTTGCCGCGGCGGTCATCGATCCTGCGGCCACCGGACGCCCCCGCTCGCGCTGACGTTCATTCCAAACCTTTTCAATAACTTCCGCTCCCACCAATCCGTATAACCGTGGACGGGGTGGAACGATCTCTGTGTTTACGTCTTCGTAGGTTAAGTTCGGATGCTCACCGTTCCAGGTCGCAATGGTCGATTTGAGCCATTTGTCGTTGTTAGCTTCAAATCGATCGCACCAAGCCTCCGCCTCGCGGCGTTTGATTGTCTCATCGGTGCTGTCGATGCTGCCAAAGGCAAATTCAGGCTTATAGTGAGCACCCCGACATTCGTCTCGTTGCAGGGCACCTTTGACAATGGTCTTAGCCAGAGGAAACATGTCCAATAACGCTTTGGCAAACACCACGTTTTGATTGGTCCAGTTTCCAGTATCGGATAAACTGCATCGCTGGGCCCGTTCGTGCAATTGACAAACGGTATCGTAGGCCGCGGCCAATTGGTCATTGCGACGAACCACGGTTGCGGCCTTGGTCATGACGTCGCCTAACTCACGGTGAATCAAATACGGGTTTTCGTTGCCAGCTGGGCGTCGCAACCAACCGTCGTGCCGGTCCTGATGCTCCTTTTTCGCAGTTTCGCATTCGGCCGCAAATTGTTTGTCGGCTGCATCACCTTTCATGCCACTGAATTTAGTTTGAATTCCGGGGGCAACAAACAATCCCGAAAAAATACAGCTCAAAAGTGAATTAGCGCCTAATCGATTTGCGCCATGGTAGTGATAGTCACACTCGCCGATGGCGTATAGATTCTCGATATTAGTTTGATGGTTTTTCGGATGGCCGGCCTGCAATCCTAAATCGCCAGAAGCCTGATAGTCGGCCCAAAGACCGCCCATCGAGTAGTGAACCGCCGGAAAAATTTTCATCGGGTGTTCGCTCGGTTCGACTCCTTGGAACTTGCGATAAGTATCTAAAATCCCGCCCAACTTGCGGTCGAGTTCGGCTCGAGGGATATGGGTCAAATCCAAGTAAACCGCCAAACGATCCGCATCAACGCTCAGACCTTCGTTGACACAAATATCGAAAATTTCTCGAGTGGCAATGTCTCGCGGGACCAAGTTGCCGTATTTTGGGTACCGCTCTTCCAAGAAATAATAGCGTTCGGCATCGGGGATTGATTTGGGTGCTCGTTGATCGTGAGCCTTTCGCGGCACCCATACGCGACCGCCTTCGCCGCGTGCCGATTCACTCATCAATCGCAGCTTATCGGCACCCGGAATCGCCGTCGGATGAACTTGAATAAATTCGCCGTTGCCAAATTTTGCTCCCATTTGGAAACATCGACTCGCGGCACTACCTGTGCACATCATCGACATCGTCGAGCGACCAAAAATCAACCCAGGACCACCCGTTGCAATCACAACGCCGTCGGCAGGAAAAGAACGAATTTCCATCGAAGACAAATTTTGTGCAACAACGCCCCGACAGATCCCATTGGCGTCTAGGATCGGGCCCAAGAAATCCCAATATTCAAACTTCCGAACCAAACCCTGTGTTTCCCACCGCCGAACTTGTTCGTCCAAGGCATATAGTAACTGTTGTCCCGTGGTCGCGCCGGCAAATGCGGTGCGTTTGTAAAGCGTTCCGCCGAATCGCCGCCGGTCAATAAAACCCTCTTGTGTGCGATTGAATGTCACGCCTAACCGATCCATCAGATCGATAACTTTGGGCGCCCACATCGCCATTTCTTTGGCCGGCGGTTGGTGTTGGAGAAAATCGCCGCCATATACCGTGTCGTCTAAATGCTTCCATTCGGAATCACCCAGCTGCCGCGTTTGATCGTTACAGCTATTGATACCACCTTGGGCACAAACGCTATGCGAACGCTTAACCGGGACCAAACTGATCAAATCAACTGGAATTCCTAGCTCGCAGAGTTTCATCGTGCACGCCAAGCCAGCTAAGCCGCCGCCGACTACTACGGTTCTACGTTTACTCATCAGTTCCTTATCCTTCACTCAGTTACTAACCGGGCAATTTCGATTGCATTCACTTGCGGCCTGAATTGATCAAGCCTTTATTGTCTAGGCCCTATTCGTCCAAATCTGTTTTTTTTGACTACTTCTGCCCACTGGTTTTTGGGTGGTACAATTTGTGTTCGCTGGGAACGACCGAGCCATCCTCGACGCGCCGCTCGTACATTTCCATTTCTCGCTGCCGTGCTGCCTCGACGTCCACTCGCCAAAAGCCTGCCATAGCACTCAACCCGACAATTGCAACGATCGCTCCAAAACCGAGACAAACATGACTAGCTCGTTTTTGCGCCGCAGGAGTTATCCAAACGCCCCAGGTAATGCCCATGGTCCAAAGCCCATTAGCAAAGTGAAACACACAGGATAACAAACCTATGGTATAGCCAATTGAAACAATGGGCGATTGCAATGCAGCGGCGGCAGTAGAGGCCGCATTATAAGGCCGGAACTGTGCGATCCCTATTGAATCGGCAACCGTTTCTCGAAACCACTCACCATGAATCAAACCGTTCAAGTGAAACACGTGCCAAAAAATAAAAACAAACGCAATCATCCCCGTAATCCGCTGCAAACGATAACGGTAGTTTCCAATCATGGGATAACGGTGCGTATTGTTTTTTGCCCCAAAAATAAACACAAATCCCAACAGGGCGTGAAACAAGATGGGCAAGAAAATAAACACCCACTCCACCAACGGCAACAAATTGCCTAACGAGTGAATCTGATAAACAACGTTTTGAAAAGCCTCCACTCCATTTAGTATCGAAGCGTTCGCAAATAAGTGCACCACCATGTAGGCACCGACTGGGATCAAACCGCTGAGCGAATGTAATCGCCGTATGGCAAACTCGTTGCGAGAGAAAAATGAACCCGTCTTTTCGATTTTTGCAGTTTCCAAAGTCGCTTACCCCGTCCGTTGACCCATTTCACTCGACGCTCGGTTTAACACACCTGTCGGCTTTCGCCCTATCTTGAAACACTGATTTACTGCCAATTTGCTGTTTTTCCAGCCAACTTGATGCTCGGCTTCTCTATGGCGCTATCCGCAACCTATGTGTTGTAACCGTGATCTTGATTTTACGAAAACACGAAAATTTGCAAAGTGGAAGCAATTGCGAATAACAATGGTTCTATCGTTTCCATCGAACCAATCCCCACGCTCGAACAGTTGCTAACGCAAGAATAGCCGCTACAAAACGACGCAACGGGACATCTTCCAGCAATCTTGCCTGAAAAAATTCGCTTTGCCGTCGGCAAGTCTCCCTTGCTCTGCGTATAACAATAGCAGGCCCGTCGAACAAAGAACTTTGACGCGATTGCCAATTTGAGGTTTTGGGAGAGATTACTATCATGAAATGGGGCATTGCAGCCAGTGCAATTCTGTTACTCGCGATTCTCTGCGCCTGGACGTTAATATACGGTAAACCCGCTGGTCGCACGGCTCCCAAAGTCGAACAAGAATTCCACAAGCCCAGCATTAGTTTGGGAGGCGCCTCCAACGATGCTGGCCAAGAGGTCTTGGAATTGTCTAATTCGACAAACAAGGACGCCAAATTGCCCGCCCAGCCATTTGATCTCGGTGGCTACCCTCAAACACTATCGTCACCGCGACTTTCCGAACTTGCGGCTCAGATTGTACCCAGCGCTCACTCGGCCCAAGACCAATCGCTTAATGTCAACGCGGCTTTACCAACGCCTGCACAACTCGATTGGCTGGATCGTACGAACCCGCTGGTCTGCGGGTTATCCTTTCAATCGACGGCGATTGCCTGCCCAATTTCGCACTTAGACCTCAATGAAAGTCTGGTATTGCAAATCGAAACAAAGGGACACGCATGGATGCTGACTTGGTGCGCGGATTCGCAAACCCTGATTGCCTACGAACGCACTGTCGAAGGAATCCCGCTGGATTTTCGCGGTTCCAGTCAACGTTGTTTGGGGAACACAATTCTCACGGATGCGGACTCTGAATCGCAATGGTCTCAATTGTTGGGTACGGCGCTCAAAGGCCAGTTTTCCGGTACCAAACTGAAACGGATTCCAGTGACCATCGTCAATTGGAACTCGTGGCTTCAGTCTTATCCCCAATCCCATTTGCTAGGGACAACAACGGACATCGAAACGCTGCCATCGACAGACACTCCGACTGAAGGATTTAAACCTGAATCTGATTGGGGTCTCGCATTTATTAACGAATCGTCGTCGACTCATGTGCTTTGGTCTGATGTTAGCGCCCAAAGAGCCAAAAACGTATCGTTGGGCGATTTGAACCTAATCGCGATATTCGACGACCGGCGACAACAAATTACTACGGTTGTACGTCCCCGCGACATCGCGGAATTGAAAGCCAGCCCCACCAACTCACCAAGCGAGTCACTGCCAAAAAATGTTCAATCGTCCGTTGGAGACACCGCGAAAACTAGAAGCGCGACAGATGTTGCAGCGCCGGTGAAGTTACCTAGCGGCGAACAAGTCTTTTATCCACGCGGCGAATGGTGGGATGACTTAACTGCCGACTCGCCCGTAACGACAAAACTACCCCAACTGTTTCCTATCTACACACGGCAAAGCGTGTGGTCTAAGTTCCATCCAACAACCCAATAATGGCAGCATTCCGCCCTGTGGACAACTCAAAACCCAACTAAAGTAACGATGTACTGGCGTTGGGATGCTTAGTCCGCCCCAAACTCGCGGTCGGTAAATTACTGGGTCAGCTGCATTACTGGGTCAGCGGCTAAGTGCGATCTAAAGCCAAGCCCGCGTTAGCCGATTCCTAAGTTCTGCTTTTCGGATTGAAACATGTCTTTCGCTGCTGCAATCGACTGGGCCTCGGGTACGGCATCGTCGCGGTAGTCAAACCATTCTTTTTGGAATGGGATAAATCCGTGTCCACCCGGCCGCGCCGAGTTTTTGATCGCCAAACGAGACGTCAAGGCAATGACGGCATCCGCCAAGGCTTGCGGTCCATTGCAACGCGGTTGATTTCCGCGGTCACCCTCGGCAATACACCACGCCCAATGTTCGATCTCTTCACGATATCCCCGACTAACCGTACCAGTCCCTTGTGCCGCTTTGGCTGGAGCTGAATCGCCACTGGCGGAGGTGTCGAGAACGGCGCCCGAACCCTTTCGAGTAACGCCGGCCGCCGTCGATGTCCCTTGCAGGGGATAAACCATA
>JBGSMY010000158.1:0-41232 GCA_041739975.1 Pirellulaceae bacterium | reverse complement strand
CCGCGATAATCCGACCCTTGCCATCGAATGTTGTGTACGGACGCAATCGTCGTGCTCACCATCACGCCCCCAAAAATGGCTGATACTTGAGATTAAAAGTCTCGGCAACCGGCTGATTGCATATCCGACCATTTGCAATATTTACGGCATCGCGCATCGGTGTTTCGGTTTCCACCAAATGAGCCAGAGGGTTGGAAGCCAATTTCAAGACCCAGGGCATGGTTGCGTTACAAAGGGCAAATGTGCTGGTGCGACCCACGGCTCCCGGCATGTTGGTGACGCAGTAGTGAACGATTTCTTGTTCGACAAATACTGGGTCGCTGTGCGACGTCGGTCGGGTTGTCTCGACACAGCCGCCTTGGTCGACTGCCACGTCGACAATCACGCTGCCCGGCTTCATCAGTTTTAAGTCGTCTCGGGAAATCAGCCTGGGTGCTTTGGCTCCCGGGATCAGCACCGCGCCGATTACGAGATCGGCAAGTTTCAATTCTTCACGAATAACATGCCGGTCGCTGTACAATGCGTTGACATTGGCGGGCATAATATCGTCCAAATGACGTAAACGATCGATGTTTACGTCCAAAATCGTGACGTCGGCTTTGAAGCCCGCTGCGATTTTTGCGGCGTTCGTGCCGACAATACCACCGCCAATGATGGTGATATGTGCTGGCGCAACGCCGGGCACACCACCCAACAGGATACCCCGTCCCATTTGGGGTCTTTCCAAAAAACGAGCGCCTTGCTGAATACTCATTCGTCCCGCGACTTCGCTCATCGGAGTCAATAAGGGCAATGACCCATTAGGCCCACTCAGAGTTTCATAGGCGACACATTGCGCGCCCACCTTGATCATTGTCTCGGTAAGTTCTCGGTCCGCAGCAAAATGGAAATAGGTAAACCAAATTTGGCCAGGGCGAATCGACGACCATTCCTGGGGTTGAGGTTCTTTGACCTTTACAATCAAATCAGCCCGATCAAAGATCTCGCGATTCGACCGAACAATTTCCGCTCCCTCCTTGGCATAGTCGGCGTCTAACAGCCCACTGCCAATGCCCGCACCCGATTCGACTAGAACACGATGACCGCGACGAACCAATTCATGCACTCCAACCGGAATCATCGCGACTCGATATTCGTCCTTTTTGATTTCCTTGGGGACCCCAATAATCATGTTTTGTACTCCGCCGGACTGCACTAAATTTCAGACTTTTTAAATACTAGAAAGTTGTTGGCCAATAGGGGCTCGTCCAATGTCAGTGATTCCAAGATCGGCGATTTCTGCTTAGCCCATTCGATTGTTGGACGAGGAACTCCGCCATTTAATGACACGATTTCAACAAAGTTTGCACAGAGTTGCAACTGGGTGTCATGCTGGGGCCATCCCTCAAGCATTTGTTTCGATCAGATATAGCGGTTTTTACTTGTCATCTTCGTCAGTCCACGATTCGAGATCATAGGCCTGGGCATCAAAAGTCTCAGCGTCATACAGTGGTTGATCTGGAATTGGATCGTCGTCAAATGCAATCGAAGGATCGGAGGCAGTGGTTTCGTCGAGGCCTTTCGCCTCTGCCAATCGTCGGCGGGCAACGGCATCAGCAGACTCGGGACTACGATCTTCGATGATTAACCGAATGGGAATTTCGCCGAACGGCAATTCGTCGCGCAACGAATTTAGCAAAAATCGTTGCCAAGTTGGCGAAATTGCGTTGCGGTCATTAACTTTAAGGACAATTGTTGGTGGTTGTGTGCCTATTTGCGTGGCATATAAGATCTTGAGGCGACGTGTGCCAACAACGGGCGGAGCTTGCCGGGCGATCGCACCGCGTACCAAACGATTTAATTCGCCAGTTGTCACACGTTGCAGCGATTGTTTAAACAACATCTGAGCATGATTCATCAGCTTGCGGATATTGCGTCCCTCTTGAGCGGTGATGAAAGCGATGGGTGCATGCGCCATATTCGGAAACGTTTCGTGAAGATAATCGGCCCAACGCTCCGTCGCCATATGCTCGGCCATCAAATCCCACTTGTTGACGACAAACAGACAAGGTTTGAAATTGCGTTCAATATAATTGCACAGTTGTTGGTCGACTTTGCTGATTTGTTGGCTGCAGTCAAAAAACATCAGCACCACATCCGCGTGTCGAATGCTGCGATGAGCGCGATGGTCGCTGTAAAAATCGATGTCTGTACGAATACTCTTGCCGCGTCTTAAACCGGGAGTATCAATCGCGATCATCGATTTGCCGTCCATCTCGAATCGGACATTGACGCTGTCGCGAGTCGTTCCAGCCACGGAACTGACGATCATCCGTGGACTATCGGTCAAAGCATTTATAAAGGTACTCTTGCCAACATTTCGTCGACCGACAATTGCGAATCGCATTTCCGGTTCGGCGATTTCGGCTTGATCGGGCAATTTGTCAGCGGGTAAAACTGCCGCGATAGCTTGCAGCAAAGACTCGCGATGGCGGTTGTTCTTAGCACTCACCGCGACAACGGGGCCCAAACCTAAACGGGAGAACTCGTGAGCCAAGATCTCATAATTTTCGCCATCACATTTATTGGCGACCAAAACAATCGGCTTTGAAATCGCACGAAGTCGTTGGGTAATGGTCTGATCGAGCCCCACCAATCCGTCACGGACGTCGACCACAAATAACAGAATGTCGGCTTCTTCAATTCCAGCCCGAATTTGTTGTTCGATTTCTTCGTCCAGATCGTCGACATCATTAATGCCGATTCCACCGGTGTCGATGATCTCAAAATAACGATCGTCGTACTCAAGGACAAAGCCCTGACGATCGCGGGTAACGCCCGCAACGGCGTCAACAATCGCCAAACGGATACCCGCCAACCAATTAAAGATGCTGGATTTTCCCACGTTGGGGCGACCGACAATTGCGACTTTAGCCAACGACATGGAACTATCTGGTTGTCAAGACTCGAGGTTCTATATAAAACCGATGATTCTTTCATAAATGTGGCAGTTGGTCAAATCCCTGGTGCAGGAAATCGAGGCACAGATGGCAGGAATGCAACGAATTATCGATGTACAACAACAGTTGCAGCATTGGTGGCAAGCCGGTGTTATGGACATTCCCCAAGAATTAGCGGCTGACATTCTTGCCCAATGCCGCGATTCGTTAAATTCCTCCAACGAATCGAATTATGACCAAACTAGACAATCCGAGACGGCGGTAAGCACGCCCTCGCAACATCACGCGACTGAAATTAGACCAGTTGCCAGTCTCTCCCCCAGTCTGTCCCTTGGCGGGGCGCTGGATTCGGCCAAACCTGAACAGACGATTGCTAATTCGACGAATGCTGGCCGCCCCCTCTCCAGCACAGACTTGTTGCAGACACACGCATTGCCGGAAAAGACACCTGAGTTTCAGGACCAAACAAGCCAGGCTCGGGTTCAGCAGACGTCCACCACGCCAAACCTGTCAGATGTCGACCGAACGCTGCAGATCGATGTAGATCAACCCTATCCGCCAAAGCTAAGTGCGGCACAGCGGTCCGAACGACTGGCGACCTTGCAAGCTACAGTGGCCGCCTGCACGCGATGTCCGGAACTTTGCCGCCGCCGTACGCAAACGGTTTTTGGAGTTGGCAACATTGAACCGCAAGTTTGTTTTTTGGGCGAAGCGCCGGGATCTGAAGAAGATCGCCTGGGTCTGCCGTTTGTGGGGCCCGCAGGTCAATTGTTAGATCGAATACTCGAGGCCTCGAAATTAAGTCGCGACCAAGTTTATATTTTAAACGTGGCCAAATGCCGACCGCCCAACAACCGCCAACCGACCGACGAAGAAATTAATCAATGTTGGGGATATGCTGCCCAACAATTAGAAATCTTGCAACCGGAATACATCGTATGTTTAGGTGCCACGGCGGTCCGCGGACTATTGCGAGTCAAATACAGTATTCCGAAATTGCGGGAAAAATTTCACCGATATCGCGACAGCAAGGTGATGGTGACCTATCACCCTTCGTATTTGCTTCGCACTCCTGATGCCAAAAAAATGGTCTGGGCTGATATGAAATTATTGATGCGACACATGGGGGTTGAATTGTAGTTTGTCGATAACGCTGGCGAAATTTCATAACAAACGATGCAAGTCTGCTATTGCATAATTTTACGCAAGTGAAAGTGGAATTTTCCCAAGCGGCCACCATAATTTCCTGCGGCAATTGCGACGATTCCGCTTCCCACGGAAGCTTCAATGCCGACACGTAGGGCCAGACTCACCGCTTGCTCGTCACTACCGTCAATTACGATTTCATAGACACAATTTGCTGCCGGTTCAATCAAGGTATCCATCCGCGATCGCAATGTGGGACACCAAGCATCAGCCGTAGATGCCTTGAGGGCCGTATATCGCGAACCCACTTTGCTGCCACTGCGAACAAGTCCGCCGGGAAATGGAGTAATGACATTAGCGAGTGACGCGATCGCGTCGATCGCACGTTCGCCAGCGGCCAAACCTAAGGCCTGATTAGTGGACTGAATCAAAAAATTTCCGCCAGCAATTCCTTTGGCAACTCCGAGAGATTCTTCAACTAAGAACTCACCGTCCATCACCGGAATCCGCCAATAACGATGACCGTCGATCACTTTGCTCTGCTGAAAACCATCGCCAAAATACCTCAAGTGTTTTCCCAAAGCAAACGAAGACTCTGCATGGTGTAAGCCGTTGAAAACTGCAGTCGATGGACAGGTCATTACGCATTGCCCAATTCGCGTTACCACGGCTTTGGCGAGGGCATCGGGCGAAAAAGCAAACAACAGCGCGGAGGCGCCAGGTCGGCCATCGGGTGTTTCGCTTGCCGACCAATCGCGTTCTTTTCCGGCCTCGGCATCACATGCAATGACACTCGAACCATAACCACACAATTCCCGTACTGCATGGTCGACCCAGCGCTCATTGATTGCCGTAATTAATACACGGGTGTAGACCATGCGAAATGCTTCCGCAAAGGTATCGACAATCAATGTATTGCCCACTTGCATGAATCAGTTCTCCGAAGCCCGCTTGGCGCAAGTCACAAACCAGACTTCACGCTCAGTACGAAATTGTTGGGGGGAACATTACCTGCTAACCGATAGCCAAGCAACCCAAAAACGATCACAATAACCGTTGTTGCGAGTTTCGGCCAGCATTGGTCAGTCGCAACATACCGAGTCTATTTCGCATTATTCATCAGTTGTGGATCGTTTCGCCATGAGTGAAACAGAAAAAAGTAGAAGAAGTTGGTTTCAGCGTGCAGGTTACAACACGATCAAGTGGATGATGTGGTGTGTGTGCCGTTTGTTCTTTGGTATTCGCGTAGCGGAGGGCCATAAAATCCCGACCAGCGGCGGCGCATTGGTTTGCGGTAATCATCAAAGCCATTTGGATCCGGTGTTGTTTGGAGTTTCGACGCGACGTCCGATGAATTATTTGGCGAAAAAAGAACTCTTTCGATATCCGCCAATGAGTTGGTTGATTCGATTCTTAGATGCCATTCCAATCGATCGCGACGGTTTTAGTGCCGGAGCGATCAAGGAAGTCATGAAGCGGCTTAAACGGGGGGAAATGGTTTTGATGTTCCCTGAGGGAACCCGAACCCCCGATGGAGAATTGAAAGAAATCAAGCCAGGTTTTTTAACGATTGCCCGTCGCACCAAAGTCGCCTTGATTCCTTGTGGCGTCACCGGTTCGTTCGAGGCTTGGCCGCGCAAGCGCAAGTTACCACGTCCAGGAGTCGGCGTTCGCGTAACCTTTGGCGATCCAATTTTCCCCGACGAATATCAATCCATGACGGATGAACAATTGCAGCAAGAACTGGAAAGCCGAATTCGGGCCTGCATCGCTCATTCCCAATCAATGCTCGCTCAATCCCCAGCGGCCAAAGTCTGAAAGCGAGTTCAATTTTGCTTTGTTCAGAACTGTGTTACAAGTGTGCCAGTGATACCCGTGTGCCAGTTCACAATTGTACCAGGTTACAATTGCGCCAGGTTACAGCTTACCTAAAGGGTGCTTCGGACGTTTGGTACCCAGGCAGTAGCCACATCGCGCTATGAGTTTTTTGCGCCATGTGCCGCTCAATTTTTGCTTTGCAGCGCGGCCGTCGTCCAACAGACAGTCAACCGCCATTTATTTGCCTAGTTAGTCTGGATTTCGACTAGCTGGTTGCACTTGCAAGAAATCTTTCCGAGTCAGAGTTTCCCCTCCGGCAATCGTTAGGACGGCTTTTATTAGCTCTGCTTGTCGGCGGATGACACGCGTCTGTCCATCGGCATTAATGATGATGACACCCTTTTCATCCGGCTTTCCCCATTGCTCCAGGCTTTTGTCGAGATCGCTCTCGGGTTCCATTGGATTCGTCCAAAACACACTCCGGTCTGTAGCGGCTTCGAGCACAGCGGCCGTCCAGATGCGGCGGTCCTGCACCGATTCCTGGTTGGGCTGGATTCGTTCCGTGGAAAACAATGACTGTGCATTTAGAGGTAAAAGCCAAGTAGAATTGCCGTTGGCGTCGGCCAGCGGAAAATCTTCGGGCAATTTTTTGGCAACCATCAGGTTGTGCTCGCTGTCCCAAGCTTGGCTGAAGTCAAACTGGTCGTAAAGTTCTTGGTAACCTAGTTCGGGTAAGATTGCAACGCGCCAACTAAATTGTCGAGGGACAGTTGAATCCGCGATTGACTCAAGGATAGCTGCGCGACTGGGGAATTTTTGATGCGAATCGCGATACTTGCGAATTGCCGAGCCAATCCGTTCGGCAGCTTGGATGCGGGCGACAATCAAACGTTGGCGGTTAGCGTCTAAGATCATTGCGCTCAACGCATTGCTGAATTGCTTGGGGCGTTTTAACGTTACTTGTAACCGTTGGTTTAATGACACCACTTCGAGCAATCGATCGCGCTGGATTTCTTCGGCCAGTTTTGGCAACACTTTTGCCGATTCCGCCTCGAACATCTGGTCCATGGCGGGAAGTCCCGGTATCGATGGACTATTGCCAAGTGAAGAAATTTGCGAAGCGTTTTGAAATTGTTGTGTCAGCCATTGACCCAGATCTTTTTGTAAAGTTTCATCTTCGATCAACAGATCAATCTGCAATAATGGATCGTGATCCATGTGTCCGGTAAGCTGTAGCTCGGTGAGCACATCCGGCAATTTAGACCAGCTATTGTTGCCTCCGAACTGTGCGGCCATTTCAAATAGCGGCTTAATCTGTGCCCGAATGGCTGACATTTCGAATCGGGCGCGAAAAGTGTCGTCGGGAGGTGGAGATGTAGACCAATAAGTTTTCATTTTCGAAGATGGGGTCGCCGCCAGCATGCGCTCCAAAGCGGCAGAATCACCGTAGGCAATTGACCTTTCATCGAGTACGACCATCGATGAATCTGATTTGGAATAGATCTGATTAAATTCGATTGAGGTACCCGGTGAACTCTTGGGATTGAGCCACGATCCCGCCAGTGTTTCGCGGTCAACTGGTTGATCGAAAACGAGAACTTGGACAAACGGTAGTTTGGGCTCTTCAGCGCTCGAAGGCATGACGCTCAATCCGTTACGGTCCACCAACACCCACCACTGAGTGACGGAAGTCAGCGATTGATTGGGCATCCCGATCCAATTCTGCCAAGTTTTTTCCAAATCGGCCCAGGGCAGGGTGGAAAATTCTTTGGCGTTGCGAATGTCGGCAAACTCGCAAGCTAAAGCGGCGAACAATTCTTGGTGCAGTATTCGATCGAGGAAGTTCGAGGCAGGAGTATCATTGTTCGTGACCAAACCACCATCAGGGGTCGCGCCACTGGTTGCCACAATCGCCGGACTACCGCCCGATCGTGGAGTAGCTGGAGCAATGGTGGATTGTCGGCAACCGATAAACCCTGCGACAACGGTGAGCGTCAGTCCCAATATGAATTTCTTGTAATCTAACAATCGAACCGCACTGAGTCGGCTGGCGCTCATCAATAGTTGCCATACAGTACCTCGTATTTGCATCAGCAGTATCCTCATTCGCACTACATAATTTTCCGCAATTATCGGCGGTGAACAAGTCGACGGAATCGCCGGTGCACTCGTGGGCTCGGACGGTCGAATTAGCACCCATAATTTGGCGGACAGCTGATGCATAACATAACAAAAAAACGATGCGTATTTTTCAATACGCATCGTTAGCCTCTAATTTTAATTAAAAATCATGTGAAGAACTAATTGGCCACGCCATCGATATGTTCGATCAAAGCGTTGATTTCTTCAGTCAACGATTCGTCTTCAGCATCGAGTTCCATGGCTTTTTCCAAAAATGGTCTTGCGACTGCGGCGTCGCCGTTGCCAACATGTGCTGCACCGAGGTAAAAATTGATGTACGCATCTTCGGCATACAATTCGTTGGCCTGATTTAAAATCTCAACGGCCTTAGCAAAATTCTGTACTCGCACTAGTAATCCGCCTAATTCGCGACGGGCTTCGACCATTTGTGGATCAAGTTCCATGGCCCGTCCATAGCTGCCGGCAGCCAATTCGAGGATTTCTAGCCCTTCGAAGGCAATTGCGGCTTGGTAGAAAAGTTGTGCGTTGTCTTGGTAGTGGTCCGGATAATTGTTTAACAACAGATCAAATTGGTCCATGCCAGCCTGGTAATTGCCGAGCTGCACTTCCGATATTCCCAACCCAAACATCGCTTCGTGATAATTCGGATCTTTCTTGAGCATTCGTAGGAAGTCTTTTTTTGCCGTCTCGTAATCAGACAGCACAAGGCGGACTTGTGCACGTCCGGTCTGATATTTGAGATTGTCAGCGTCACATCCGATGGCAGCACTAAAATAATCAATTGCCGTTTCATAGTCCTCAGACAAAACTGCCAGCTGCGCTAGTCCTGCATGGGCGTCACCGCATTGATCATCCCGCTGAATCGCTTTCTCAAACTCTTTGCGAGCGGTGTCATAATCTTCCTTCATCAAAAAGCACCAACCGCGATAAGCCAAAGGTTGGGCAATTTTTTTATCTTGCTGATGGGCCTGGGTTGCTAGTTTAAACGCGGTTTCGACGCGGTTTTCTGCCAAATGGCGGCGGATGGCGTGATCCAGGTCTTCGTATTTTTCCGGTGCGACGCACCGCAGCCCTTCTTCGAGGTAATTAACGACAGCTTGTAAGTCCACATAGATACTTACCAGTCGCGCATCGGTACGGTGGCCTTCGACAACCGCCACCAACTGACCTTGGTCGTTGACCACCGGTCCGCCGCTGTTGCCTTGATTGGTCGCCATATCGGATTCCAGTAATGTGGATTCGTGTCCATTGGCCAACATGCCGGTAGCAACTTGGCGCACGTGGCCAGTCGAGTAGATCCATAGGCTTTCTGAACCGGCGCTGTTGCCGGCGATAGAGTGCAATCGTTGTCCGGGCGAAGCGCTGGTTTCGGCTAATGACAAGCTCTTTGCGGTTTCAGGAAGCGATTCAAGTTGAATCAGTGCGAGATCGCATTCGCGGCAGCTATCGATGACTTGAGCGCGAATTCCGCGGCTGGATCGCAGTGTTTCGGCTTTATCGGTTACCAGCTTGTTGTCTTTGAATTCGGGTAAGAATACGACGCACTCCTCAACTCCTTCAATAACATGATGATTGGTAACCATCAAACGATTTTTTTCGTTAAGCACCCAACTTGTACCTTGCCATGCCTCGCCGCCTTCCGGTTGGCAAACGATATAGCCAACGCTATTTAGGATTTGGCGGTAGACTGGATTCTGCGGATCGACGTTTGAGCTTTCTGCAGTAACTTGATTTTGCTGGTTGGTTTTGATCTTCTTGATGTTTTGTGTCAATGCATTGAGATCTTGAGTACCTTGTCCACTAACGGCAGCACCGCCGCACCACCAGACAATTAGCGCTACCCCAGCACACTTCATCCAATTTGTTACGTCACACATCGATCGTCACCTCGTAGATTAATTGCCATTCTGAGATGCAAATCTAGGTTAGGGTGAGGGAGAGGTTGTGATGAGCCGAGCTTGGCGGACGCCTTGAGCCAAGTATTTGATAGGTATATGAGCTGTATTAGGGTTAGCGGTGGGAATAGATATACTGGTTAAATCGATTGTTTGAGTAGATCGATTACCCTCAATCGACGCGCCGAGAGACAGCAAAGGGACGAACTGCCGTCGCTTGCACGAATTTTGCGGTCAAGGGCCTTTCAACGTATGTGACCAACCGGCGGCAAAATCCGCCACGGTATTGCCGTTAAACACTTGCCGTTAAACGACTGCGCATTCGTGCCTAGCAACTCGCCGACCAATTAAATTTGCACGGACGTTAGCGCGGTGCCCCAATGGCCGCAGCAACCAAGTCGTATTCGACAAAATCAACCACTTCACAAGCTACGAATTTGCCAATAGCTAAAGGCTCATCGGTTTCCGTGACAAATACCAGCCCATCAACATCCGGAGCATCGGCAGTGGAGCGACCAACCCACACGCCCGGTTGATCCGGGTGAGCTTGGTCAATTAATACATCGATCGTGGTGCCTACGCGCCGCTGATTATAAGCAAACGATAATTCTTGTTGGACTTCCATTAATCGTGCCCGCCGATCTTCTTTGACATCTTCGGGGAGATGGTCAGGCAATTTTGCACTGGGCGTATCTGATTCAAATGAATAAGTGAACACGCCCATTCGTTCGAAATTTTGCGCGCGAACAAACTCAACCATATTTTGAAATTGTTCTTCGGTTTCACCGGGGAAACCTGTAATGAATGTTGTTCGCAGTACGAGATTTGGAATCAGTTCGCGCATCCGGGCAATTAATTGTTCAGTCTCGGCTCGGCCGACGCGTCGTGACATTCGCCGCAACATGGTGTCATCGCCGTGTTGCAAAGGCATATCGATATAGGGCACGATTCGTTTGGCTTGTGCAATCGTTTGCAATAACCGGTCGTCGATGTACATAGGATAAAAATACATCAACCGAATCCAGTCGAACCCTTCGATTTGGTCGAGCTCTTGCAGCAATTCCGTTAACCGCGATTCACCATAGACATCGCGTCCGTAATAGGTGGTGTCTTGAGCAACAATAATTAATTCGCGCACACCCGCGGCTGCCAGTTGGCGAGCTTCTTGGATAACCGATTCCAGCGGCTTGGTCGCGTGTTTGCCACGCATCTTGGGGATCGCGCAAAATGTGCAAAGGCGGTCACAACCTTCTGAGATTTTGAGATAAGCAAAATGTCTCGGCGTAATTTGCAGCCGATCCGTATCCGGCAAAGCGCGAATTGGCGCTGGTTGGAAAATATTCCGTTGCTCTTCCAAATCACCCAGCAGGCGGTCGGCGATTTTTGTAATCTCTTCGCGGCCAAACACACCCACCAACGAATCGATGTCGGGGCGTTCTTCAAGAAGCTGTTCTTTTTGGCGTTCGGCCAAACACCCAGAAACAATTACACCTTTGGTTTTGCCCTCGCGTTTCAGTCGCAACATTTCGTCAATCGAGGCAAACGATTCGGTTCGAGCGCGTTCGATAAAACCGCAAGTGTTGACGATCACAAAGTCCGAATTTTCCGGATTGCTAACTAGTTGATACCCGTCCAGTTTCAACAGTCCCATCATTCGTTCGCTGTCGACTGTATTTTTGGGACAGCCCAGACTAATGAACGCGTAGTTACCCTTGTAATCCGGGTTGGGATTTTGCTTCTTATAGTTTTGAGTCACCGCTATACCTGAGAAATTCCGTCGGGGGTTTTGCTTAACCGAAGAACTCGATCGTTTTCGCACGCAAACACGTGAACGATTATAGTCCAGCGGCCCATCATTGACGAGGCAACAAATGCCATCGTCGATCTAAATGCAGGTCCCTCCATAACGACAAAGTTCATTGTTGGGACAATGATGTCCCTTGCTGTCGGTCAAGGGTGTCTTCGCGAGGCAAACAAGTTTTGACGCTGACAAGTCTGAAAAATCAGAATCGACAGGTACGAACCTAAGGATTTCGTTATTTAGACTTTCTGCGTTCGGGTGCCACTAACTGCGGGAAATAGGCGGTTGGCGATGTACGTCGGCTGGGTTGAGCAGGGCTAGGTGGTTGGTTCCGGGCCATGGTAGAATTGAGTTACACCAAATGGGGACCGCAACTGGAATCAAGACAAACGAGATTTAGTTTGCCAAGAATCGATTGAACTTGAGTTGCCATTTGCAAGGGAGCGGCGATTGTGAATTGGAAATTGATTGGACAATTTTTATGGATTGTATCGGTGTTGTTCTGCTGCGCCGCCGCAGCCGGTGCCGCTCAAATGGACAACCGCGTGGCGGTTCGATTCAACCGCGATATTCGGCCAATTTTGGCGGCCAAGTGTTTTGCTTGTCACGGACCCGACGCACAAAAACGCGAGGCCGATTTGCGCCTCGACACAGCTTCCGGACTTTTAGGTGAAGAGGCCGATTCAGGAGTTGTCATCGCCAAAAAACCGGGCGAGAGCCAGCTGTTCGAACGATTAACAACTTCTGAGTCCGACCTGAAGATGCCTCCGCCAGAAACTGGCAAAGAAATTACTGCAGCAGAGATCGAATTGATTCGTCTCTGGATTGAGCAAGGCGCGGAGTATGAAGGGCATTGGGCTTTTCAGCCGGTGGCTCCTCCTGCTTCAATTGCTGAGTCCATCCCACTTGCCGTTCAAATCGACAGAACGCTTAATTCCGCATGGAGCTTAAATCAAATTGAGCCAGCTCCCATGGCTGACCCCAGAACTTTGTTGCGGCGGTTGAGTTTTGATTTATTGGGGTTGCCGCCTGCCAGTGAGGATGTGGAACGTTTTGCATTTTCACCGCAGATAGAAACCTACGAACAATTCGTCGATCAGTTTATGGCCTCACCCCATTTTGGCGAACGACTCGCCTTGTGGTGGTTGGATTTGGTTCGATATGCCGATTCAGTCGGCTATCACGGTGATCAGAGTATCTCCGTTTCACCCTATCGCGACTACGTAATTGAGGCCTTCAACCAAAACATGCCGTTTGATCAATTTACGATTGAACAACTAGCGGGCGACCTATTGCCATCGCCTACGCGCGATCAATTAATCGCCTCGGGCTACAATCGCTTGGGAATGATGAGTGCGGAGGGAGGCGTTCAAGATCGAGAATATTTGGCCAAGTATATGGCAGAGCGCGTGCGAAACGCCTCGGGAACCTGGTTGGGGATAACCATGGGATGTGCCGAATGCCACGATCATAAATTCGATCCGATTAGTACCAAAGAGTTTTACCAATTTGCCGCTTTCTTTGCAGATATCGAAGAACGCGGTTTGTATAGTGGCGCTCACGAGTCTGGCGAATGGGGCCCAACACTTTCCGTTCCGACACCCGAACAAGATTTAAAACTCAAGCGATTGGTTACTGAATTAAATGAATTGCGAACCACACTTTCTACCTCGACTCCGGAACTTGAGGCAGCCCGCAAACAATGGGAAACGACTGTTTCAGGTTGGCAAATTTTGGAGCCCAATCATGTCGAATCGGAATCAAAAACTGTATTAACGGTTAGGCCCGATCATTCTATCTTGGCGTCGGGGCCGACAGCGGCTGAAGACCGATACCTGTTGCGATTTGCTAATGTGCCAGCAGGTACTCGTGCATTTCGTTTGGAAGTCTTACCGGATTCTTCGTTGCCCAATCAAGGCCCTGGCCGTGCTGGAAACGGAAATTTTGTGCTCTCCGAATGGCAGGCGCGGGTCGTTGCGACTGACGGAATAATCGATCAAGAGTCTTTGCTTTGGTCAGGTGCCGAGGCGACATTTGAACAACATGGCTCGCCGGGCAACAATCCTTATGGAAAGTGGGCCATCGCTGCGGCAATTGACCTCGATGTCAAAGGCCGTCCCTGGGGTTGGGCCATTGCCGAACAAACCGGGAAATCTCAAGAAGCCGTGTTTCATTTGGCGCATCCATTGAATTTGGCACCGGGCGAGCAATTGGAATTGATCCTCGAACAACGACACACAAACCCCCAACATGTGCTCGGGTGTTTTCGTGTTTCCGCAGCGCTGGCGGACAATTCAAAACCGACCGTCTTATCGGCCGAAATACGACAATTGGTGGGTGTTCAGCAGAGCGAGCGTACTTCCGAACAAAACCTAAAACTTGCGGAATACTTTTTGGCGAACACGCCATTGTTGGAGGAGGTTAGAAACAAACTAACGGCCGTTGAAAGCGAAAAAAAAGCACTGGAAAAATCGATCACAACAACCCCCATCACGCGGGCCACTTCGCCACGGCCAGTCCGTGTGCTGGCACGCGGCAACTGGATGGATGAAAATGGCGAATTGGTCGCCCCTCAATTCCCGGTGGCCCTCACGAAATCCCTGGCCAATAATCCGGATGCGCGTCGGACGCGGATGGATTTGGCTTTGTGGTTGGTTGATCACCGGAACCCGTTAACAGCTCGAGTCTTGGCAAATCGCGTGTGGAAATTGTTTTGGGGGACGGGGCTGTCGCGAAAACTCGATGATCTAGGTTCCCAAGGTGAATGGCCAGCTCATTTAGAATTGTTGGACTTGTTGGCAAACGACTTGCACGAGAACCATTGGGACTTGCGTCGACTAATCAAAGGGATCGTCATGAGTGAGGCCTACCGACATGATTCTGCGCCTACTGAATTTTTGGAACGAAGAGATCCCGACAATCGCTGGCTTGCGCGTCAAAACCGATTTCGTTTAGATGCCGAATTTGTTCGCGACATTGCGCTGGCCACGAGTGGACTGTTGGTGCGCGAAGTAGGCGGGCGAAGTGTTTTTCCAGAGCAACCGCCTGGATATTGGGCTCACCTCAATTTCCCGACGCGCGAATGGCAGGCCAGTAGTGGTCCCGAACGTTACCGACGGGGGCTGTATATGCATTGGCAGCGCCAATATTTACATCCATCCTTAATCGCATTTGATGCCCCTAATCGTGAGGAGTGCACGGCGGATCGCCCGCGTTCCAATACACCGTTGCAAGCGTTGGTGCTATTAAACGACCCCAACTATGTCGAGGCGGCGCGAGCCTTTGGCGAGCGGATCATGCGTTGTGATTCACAAGTATTTTCTGAAAAAGTGCAATGGGCTTGGATGCAAGCGACCGCCAGAAATCCCACAGCCGACGAATTGCAGGTTGTGACCGAGTTTTGGCATTCGCAAGTCGAGGGCTTTCGCATAGACCTGCCAGCGGCTCAAGCATTGTTAAGCGTCGGAGGCCAAGCGATACCCAGTGAGCTTGATGGAGCCGAGCTGGCGGCTTGGACGAGTGTAGCGCGTGTGATTTTAAATTTGCACGAGACGGTCAGCCGCTATTAATCGATGGGAACACTAACATGAACAAACAGCCGGTTCAACCGGGGCTACCAAACATTGTCGGACGGCGGGCGTTTTTGCAGCGTGGCGGCTTGAGCCTCGGTAGTATGGCACTTGCATCCCTGTTGCCGCATTCAAACGCAACCGCATTGTCGGCCAGCGGTCGATCGATGGCTGACGATGAACGGTGGAATGGAGTGATAACCGAGCCGCATTTTCCACCGCGAGCCAAACGCGTGATTTGGCTGTATATGGCCGGTGGGATGACGCATTTAGATACGTTTGATTACAAGCCTCAGTTGGCCAAATTACATGGTCAACCGATGCCTGAATCGGTCACCAAAGGCCAACAGATTGCTCAGTTGCAAGGTCAACCGCTGAATTGTTTTGCACCGCAACATGCTTTTCGACAATGGGGAAAGTCGGGACAATCGATCGCCGAGATTTGGCCATTGTTGGGCGAACACTGCGCCGACGAAATGTGTATCGTGCGATCGCTACATACCGACGCGATTAATCACGATCCGGCTCATACGTTTATGAATACGGGAACAATGATCGCGGGCCGGCCTTCCATGGGCTCTTGGTTGTGGTATGGCTTGGGTTCGGAAGCGGAGGATTTGCCAGGTTTTGTCGTGATGGTGTCAACTGGGAAATATGGACAGCGCCAACCCATTGCGGCCCGACAATGGCACTCGGGTTTTTTACCTGGCCAATTTCAAGGCGTCGAATTTCGTGGACAGGGGGATCCCGTTCTGTATGTTGCAAATCCACCCGGTGTGAATCTTGAACGCCAACAATCAACTGTAGCTGCAGCTCAAGAGCTTAATAAGTTGGCAAATCAGCGTTATTCCGATCGTGAGATTGCCGCCCGAATTAGTCAATATGAATTAGCTTTTCGAATGCAAACGAGTATTCCAGAACTCATGAATGTTGCGAACGAACCCGAACATATTTTTGAGCTTTACGGTACGCGCGGTGGCGATGGATCGTTTGCTTCGAATTGTTTGTTGGCCCGCCGCCTCGCCGAACGTGGGACACGATTCATTCAACTCTATCATCGGGATTGGGACCACCATGGAGCCGTAAAATCACATTCCGCAGGTACGGCGGCGGAAGTTGACCGTGGCGTTTCGGCCTTAATTCAAGACCTCAAACAACGCGATATGTTGCGGGACACAATCATTGTTTTTGGCTCCGAATTCGGGCGAACACCGATGGCTCAAGGTGACGGACGCGACCATCACTTAGCTGGTTTTACAATGTGGTTTGCCGGCGGTGGCTTTAAGCCGGGATTCAGTTTTGGTGCTACGGATGAGCTGGGCTATCATGCAATCGAGAATCGCGTGTCAGTGCACGATATCCACGCGACGTTATTGCACCTTTTGGGCATTGATCACAATTGTTTGACCTACTCAGCCCAAGGCTTAGAAAGCAAACTCACAGGCGTGGAGCCAGCATCGGTGGTCAAAGAATTAATTGTTTAGATTGGCGGTGCCGCAGACCTAAGCCGTCGTCGTCACTTCAAGCTTAGTATCAACCGGCATCGTGACACCTTTAATGATACCCTCAGCCACTTTTTCTTGATTGACATAACACTCAAAAGTGACTTGCAACATGATGTTGTGGCGGGCTTTGTCTTTCTTAAGCATGATAACCATGCGATCCCCCGGGCGGACGGGCAAGCGAAAACGGACTTCTTCGAGCCCCCCAAGACCAATCAATCGATTGACGAGGATTCCAGTGCGATTGGCCATAAAAGCACACAGTTGAGCGGCGGCTTCGCAGATTAATACGCCTGGCATTACCGGGAATCCAGGAAAATGTCCGCGCACCCAAAAGTCACTATGCGTTGCGTCGTGAAACCCGACAATCCGAAATCCTTCTAGGTCTTCAAATAGAATTCCATGCAACAGCGACAGTTCATGTCGATGCGGATTGAGCGTTTCAACGAAAGCTTTGTCGTGGACAACTCGGTTCACATCAAACGATCCGAAATCGACAATGGGCTCTTTCACAACGTACACTCCAATATTCGCATATTAATCAATGGGCGTTACTGGGCTCGAACCAGTGACCTCCACCGTGTGAGGATGGCGCTCTAGCCGACTGAGCTAAACGCCCAAAAACGAGAACGGCATTCGCAGGTTCTAGCATAGCACAATTTTGATAGTCGTACACCTATCAAAATAGAGCAATCAGACGCGTCGCAATACTGGCAAAGCATCAAGTCCCAAGAATTGTCACAACTGGCAAAGTTTAACAATCGCGGAAACAACTAATGTTCGATTTACATTTGCTATCAGTTGCGACCGTGAATTGATAGGCGCAATTATTCAGCGCTGGCTTCTTTCGAATTTTTCTTTACGGCTGTTTTTTTTGTCGACGATTTCTTTGCAGCGTTTGCGGCGGTCGATTTTTTGGAAGCCGACTTTTTCGGTGTCGATTTCTTGGCCGATGTTTTTTTAACGCTTGACTTTTTAGTTGCTTTTTTCTTGCTACCGCCAGCCGCAGCTCGTTGGGCTAAAAGCTGCAAGGCAAACTCCAGCGTAACCTGCTCAGCAGACACGTCTTTGGGCAACGAAGCGTTTGTGGTTCCATCTGACAAATAAGGACCGTAACGACCATCAAGCAGTTTAATCGGTTGTTCCGTAACTGGTGAATTCTCAAAGACGCGAAGCGGTTCTTTTGGAGCTGCGCGACCTCGCCCTCTCAGTTTCGGTTGATTCAGCAACTCGAGCGCCCGGTCCATGGAAACATCGAGGACCGAAACGTCACTGGGTAAACTGCGAGTTTCCGTTCCCCATTTGACATAGGGTCCGAACTTGCCGTTAAAGGCTTCGATGGGCAGTCCATCACTGGGATGGGGTCCTAAATTGCGTGGCAATGACAAAAGTTTCAGAGCAATGTCCAAGCTAACTTGGCCCGGCTCCATGCCCTTGAGCAATGATGAATTTTTTGGTTTGTCATTTTCGTCGATGACACCTAATTGCACATAGGGACCAAATCGGCCTTGTTTGATGTAGACGGGGCGTTGAGTTTCTGGACAAAGCCCGAGAGGCTCCTCGGCTGCCTGGGAATTTTCCAACAGCTCTTTGGCCATGGTCAAATTAAGCTCGTCCGGCGCTAACTCTTCGCGCAATGTGGCTCGTCGATCCCCCTGTTCCAGGTAAGCGCCATATCGGCCCACACGCACACAAATCGGGCTCTCCCCGGGAACAAGAGTTTGCATGGCGATTGGGAAAGTGCAGATTTCTCTGGCGTCGACAACTTTGATCTTGTCATCAAGTTTGGGCTTTAGGCCAGCCTGTCCATTGCCCCAATAAAATTCGTTCAGGTACTTGCTTTGGTCGGCCTCGCCTCGACTGATTGAATCGAGAAAGTCCTCCATTTGAGCTGTAAATTCGTAGTCGACCAAGTTTAGGAAATGTTCTTCCATCAGCCGGACAACAGCAAAGGCATTCCACGTTGGCACCAAGTAATTCGTACGTTTAACTACGTATTTGCGATCTTGGATGGTCTCGATAATAGAAGCGTAGGTACTTGGACGTCCGATGCCGCGGCGTTCCAGTTCGCGGGTCAAAGCAGCTTCACTGAACCGTGCTGGTGCTTGAGTTGTATGCGTTTTCGCTTCCAGGTCGATGCATTTCAACGGCTGCCCCGGGGTCACATTGGGCAAGATTCTTTCTTGATCGGCCAGTTCGCTTGTTGGGTCATCCGAGCCTTCGACATAAGCTCGCAGGAATCCTGGAAAATCGATTGTTTTTCCAGAAACTTGGAATTTAGCGCCGCCGCCAACAACCGTAACGATGATTTGTTTGCCACTAGAATTTGCCATTTGACTGGCGATCGTCCGTTTCCAAATCAGCTCAAACAATCGAAATTGTTCCTCCGCTAATTCCGCGCGGACTTGCGATGGCAATCGAAACGTATTGCCAGCCGGTCGAATTGCTTCGTGGGCCTCTTGTGCGTTCTTGACCTTGTTGACATAGATTCGAGGTTGATCGGGCAAAAAGTCGGGACCGTATTCCGCGCGAACCAATGATCTTGCCGCTTGCACGGCTTCATTGGACAGTGTCGTTGAATCGGTACGCATATAAGTGATGTAGCCGTTTTCGTACAAGCTTTGTGCAGCCCGCATCGTACGTTTGGCCGTATAGCCAAGTTTTCTATTGGCCTCTTGTTGCAAGGTACTCGTCGTAAACGGTGCGGACGGCGATCGCGTATATGGCTTTACCTCAACATTTTCAACGACAAAATCGGAATTCCGCAGGGTGTCGGCCAGTTCCAATACCTGAGTTTCGTTGAGCACGAGCAGATCGTTATTTTTGATTTTGCCGGTGGTCGAATCAAAATCTTTGCCGGAGGGAATGAATCGTCCTTGATAAGAAACCAATTCAGCCGACAACGACTCTTTTTGTGCCGTCTGAAACATCCCTAACAGATCCCACCAGTTGGCGGAAACAAATGCGATGCGTTCGCGTTCACGCTCAACGATTAATCGCACCGCTACGCTTTGCACTCGCCCCGCACTTTTTCCCAGACTTTTTTTCCACAGAAACGCCGACATTTCAAAGCCGTAAAGTCGGTCTAGAATTCGCCGAGTCTCCTGAGCCTGAACCATGCGTTGATCGATCTGCCGAGGATTTTGCAATGCCTCCTGAATGGCTTCCCTCGTAATTTCGTGAAACACCAAGCGGTGAACCGGAACGGTAGGCTTTAATACTTCAGACAGATGCCAACTAATGGCCTCTCCTTCGCGATCCTCGTCCGTCGCCAGATAAAGGTGATCACATTCGCTGAGGATTTTTTTTAGTTTGCTGACATGTTTTTTCTTGTCGTCCGGCACGATATAGACAGGTTCGAACTGCGAGTCGACGTTAACCCCCAGATACGCCCATTTTTCACCTTTCAGCGTTTCTGGCATTTCCTTTTTGCCCGACGGCAAGTCGCGAATGTGCCCAATCGAGGCTTCGACCATGTAATTGTTACCGAGAAACTTGCTGATCGTTCTCGCTTTGGCCGGAGATTCGACGATTACAAGAGTTTTTTCGGAGGCTGTTTTACCCGAATTGTTTGACTTTACCATGTTATTCGCGTTAATCCTGAGGGGGGTGAACCGGCAAACAATCCAAGCCCGATTGGCCTGAAGAAACCTGCCGGCCGCGCTGGAACCCGTTAATGGTTAGCGCGAACTCCTGTTCGATAAATTCTGATGATTTTCCACGGCCCATCGTTCGATTGCCGACGTACTCCATCCAGCCTAAATTTTTGACGACATCGACCAATTTTTGTTTCGATGTTAGTGACGCATCATCGCTTTGACAATAAGCCCGCAGACAATTTCGTCGACAAACGCAACCAACCAACGGAGCCAAATGCACCCTAATTTGAGCCGATTCGCATCACATTTGGCCCACGTTTTAGGCAACCCAGGGACAATTGTGATTCTCCAAAAAGCCGATGGCTTCATCTAGAAACATCTCCTGGCTACCAATTCTGGGTTTTGACAAATGCCGTTTCCAGGGCTGTGGAAGGTTAGGTTGTTTAGGGGGATTTAGGTGATCCAAAGCGTTATCGAGTCAGACGGGATATCTGCCTGACCCTATTGCCATACGCCTGCCAATCGTTTTTGGATCGATCTGTTTCCGTGAAAAAAGTACGTATCAATGGGATTCCTGGTCTGCCATGAACGCGGAAAAAACGTTAGACTGATTTGTTAGTTAGTGGAGCACAATACATCGCATGTCTCGCACGGATCGCCAGATCAATCGCAAGTCGGTTTGGCCCAAGCGCTGGACTTAAGTGCTTGTCGCGCAAAGTGCAACGGGTGCGGAGGAAAAACTCCAATTGACGCAAAGCGACGTTTTCTCTCATATCTAACGTTCGCAACCAATTAAACTGTTTACTTTTGAGAAGTAGTCGATGGCAAGTCCGTTAAGTTTCTTTCGCAAATATCAAAAGGTGATGTTGGTCGTTTTTGGAGTGGCTTTGATGGCCATTTTCCTAATTGGCCCATTTTTCGACCAAATGAACTCTTTTGGTGTCAACCAAAATGTTACCCAAGACACGGTGATGGCCGAATGGAAGGGTGGCAAAGTCACCCGCGCCGACCTCAATATGTTGCGGTTCCGCCATTTCCGCACTGCTGAGTTTCTAGCAGGCGTGCAGCGATATGTTCAACAGAAAAATAAAGACAGTTTTGTTCCCTTGGCGCAAATGATTGCACCGTTGCTGCCAGAAGGCACTCCAGAAAGCGAAGAAGCTTATGATGAGGCCGTCATGGAACGATACTTGCGCGCTCAAAAAGCGCAAGAAGAAGGTGTGGCAATTAGCGATACGATGGTTACCGGCTACATTTTGCAACTTGCCGGCAATGCCGATCTGTCGAACACCGAACTCGAAATGATAAACCGCAAAGTTAACGTCAACGAAATGGAATTGCCCCAAATCCGCGAGCACCTGAAATTGGAACTGGCAGCGCAAACTTTTTCGGTCATGACCACTGTCGGACTGAATTTTAACTCAATGCGCAACCTGTTGCCCTCACCCACCGAAGCAATTCAACTGTACACCAAAACATCACGTCGCATCGAGTGCGAAGTGTACCCACTGGTTATCAGTGATTTCATGGACAAAGTCACCGAACAACCAAGCGAAGCCGACCTGAAAAAACTATTTAACGAAGGTCGCTATGATTTGCCAGATGTGTTGAATTTAAAGCCGGGTTTTAAAGCGCCCAAACAAGCAGATATCGAATATTTTGTCGGCGAACTCGAGCCATTTCTCGTTAACGAAATGAATAAACTGACCGACAAAGAAGTGCAAGAAGAATACGATCGAATGGTCGCGGCCAAAGACCCCCTAGTTATGGAAGAGTTAAACCTCGGACCAAACTCCGAATTGCCGCCGTCGACTCCGCCCGCAACACCACCGACGACCGAATCGAATAAAACCGACGAAACCTCGCCGCCCGCAAACGCAGAAAAAAAAGAAGGTGACGGTGCGAATTCAACCGAGAAATCCGGCGAAGCCAAATCCGAAGAATCGAAGGAAATCGAAGGCAACAACGCTGAGAAAAAAGAAAACGCTGAGAAAAAAGAAGGCGGCGAAGGCAGTACCGGTGGAGGCAATACCGACGGAGAACTCCCGCAAGAGGATGCTGAATCGGTAGTTTTCACGTCGTCCCCTGCGATTGCCCACCAAGAAGAAACGGGCGAAAAGAAACAAGAAGAAACGGGCGAACAAAAACAAGAAGAAACGGCCGAAAAGAAACAAGAAGAAACCGTTGAGCAAAAACAATCCGAAGCGGCGAAAGTTGAAACACAACAGACACCGCCCGTTGCCGCTGACCAGGACCAGCCGCCGGTCGCGCCACCCGGAGATCAAAATCCTACGACGCCCGCTCCGGAACGAAAACCTAAGCCGCTCAAAGATGTCGCTGATCAAATCAAACGTCGCTTAAAATCGCCGGCTGCTGTGGAATTGATGAATAAAGCAATCGAAAAAGCTGAAGAAGCAGTTCAAGACTATCAAGCCCAATTAAGCGAATGGGAAGGTGACCCAGAATTACAACGCGAACCCAAACCAACGCCCCCTGATTTTGAGGCCTTGGCCAAAGAATTGGGTCTTAGTTTTAAGACCACTGGTCTCATGAGCATTTCTCAAATGGCCGATTCCGAATTCGGCAAAGTAATGGTTTTTGTGCAAGAAGCGCGACAAGTCTTTACTCATATGCAAATTGTCTTTGGACAATTCCATAATTGGCAAATTTATAACCCGATCTCGACAAATGAGTTGATGGCTTCTCGTTATTACTTGTTCTGGTTAAAAGAAAAAACCGAATCCACGCCAGTTGAGTTTGCTGACGCTCGAGAAAATGTTGTCAATTTCTGGAAGCGGCAAAAAGCGATGAGTTTGGCAACGGCAGAAGCTCAAAAAATTGCCGATAACGTCAATCAATCGGGCAAATCGTTGACGGAATTGTATGGCGACAAAGCTGCAAATACCGGCGAATTCAGTTGGTTTGGCTTAGGGATGGGCGGTGGTTTTGACTATGGAACACCCGTGGGTGTTCCAGCAGCTGCCGAAGAATTTATGAAGGCTGCCTTTGCACTTCAAACGGGAAAGGCTGGTGTGGGCAACGACGAACTCAACGAACGTGTTTACGTGATTCGCATGGTTCGCGATGATTCCCGTACGCCAGAAATGTTTGCTCAGGAATTTTATGACCGTGTTGCTAAAGACCAGATGTTTCCGCAAGAAATGTTTCAAGTTGCCCAAACCTATTTGCGGAATTCGTTTGTAGATTGGCAACAAGCGTTCCACAAAGAAATGGGACTCAACTGGGTTGGACGGTAATACTTCCTCACGTCATCGCGGTTGAGTTGATGTTAACAAGTTATTGTGAGCCGCTTGGTTGTATAATCAAGCGGCTCTTTTTTTGGAAAATCTGATTGCGGTTTTGCAACTGCGGTTAAGCAAATCGATGCGTTATCGATCCGATCGCGATTGCTCACCGCACCCGCAAAAGCCGTTCAGAATAAGTGGCAAGTTTAGGCAGTGGTTTTGGAAATGGTTGCCCTGGTAACGGTTCCGCGCGGACGTTCGAGTAAGTCTAGTTGGGCGACTAGTTGTTCTGCCTCGTGATGTGTTTTCTCCAGCCAGACTTGTCGCAATGCGATTGGCAATTCGCTCGTATCGAAAGAGGTGCGGTTAATTGCGGCAATCACGCCGAAAACAATTGCCCGGTTAACTTCTGGATTAGCCCCCCATCGCACGCAATTAGTGCTCAGCGATTGAGACAACGAGCTCAACAAAACACCTTTTCGACTGCGTTCCTGATGCCGGTCATAAGCCACGTGTTCCCGCACAAAGTCGCCCAATCGTTCGCGATCAAACGAAAACTTTTGTGCTAACTCAAGTTGAGGTAGCCAGCTCAAAAATACATCGGTCCATTTTTCCAACGATCGACGTAACTTATTGAGTCGATCAAAAACCGCTTCGTTTTGATTTTGGCTTGAGAGCAATAAACGAAAGGTTCGATTTTTAATTTCAATGTGGCCAATAAAAACGCTATAGGCCAAACCTGAGTAGTTGTCATGTTGATGGACAGTGTCTGCAGTTACTAACATGGCAGACCAAATTCGTGTCAACATTTCAGATGCTAATATTTCTTCGACAACAATTTCCAAAGCGGGCCAATGGTCGTGTTCCGGAGTGTTTCCTTTCAGGTCTTGCTCAAATACTTTTAAAGCGGCGTGCCAACGATTCAAGCGGACTTTGGAATTGGTCCAGTAGGCTTCGCATGTCAAAGCGTCAACATTTGCCAACTGAGTGATTACCGTTTCGGAGTGGATGGCCAACCAGGCGGCGATTTCAGCTTGTTGTTTTGCGTGCATGATGAGTTGTTTGGATGTATGTGTTGATGGTCAGGATGCTTTTGGTTCGCCGCCGGAGCTGGTTGGCAAGTCGGAGGTTTGCCAGCCAGCTCGTTTTGGGTGAAAGCAGGAAAAGCAAAGTTCGGGCCATTGTCAAAGGGCAGCGCCTTGAGAATCGGACACCCCTGAGTTTTCCCGGAAAAACCGCGGTTTTGCGTCGAGTATGCTTTGAGTTGGGCAAATTTGCTTGTTGCGAAAAATAAACAATTGTCTTTCCCTCGTCATCATGAGGCGAAAAATCATCATGAACTAGAGTCGGGGCTCTCAAAATGAACTGCCACTTGTGGTTACAATATCGCAACCGTCGAAAAACGATTGGATGAGGGCTCAAAGCCCACTGCTGTCGGATCTCTAGGTTTGTGTAAGTCGGCGCGGCCCAATAGGCTCAAGAACTCGACGTAATTTTTTGAAAAGGAAGAGTGTTTATGTTTTGGACAACGTTATTGGTAGCCGGATTGGCTTGGGATGGTATTACCATGGAATTCCAAGGATCGGGCGCCACACAAAAAACTGGCGGCTATCGACCGCTTCGCGCCGAAATGGATCAGACAGCCGAAATTGCTAAAAAAATCCCCGACGAACTGGTCAATCCAAAATTTGGAAAATTTTCGATCGGCGAAAATTCGTGGGCATTTGTTCTCGATGAACCCGAAGACGGCGAAGCCAAACTGTTTGTCGATACCAACAACGATGGCGATCTGACAAACGACGGTCAAGCCAAATGGGAGAAAAAGGATCAAGGTGGGCTAACGATGTACAATGGTACCGCCAAAATTGACCTGGGAGAGGGAAGAATAGGTGCATTAGGGTTGTATCGTTTTGACCCCACGGACGAAGAACGTGTGGCGCTGAAAAATACCGTCTTATACTACACCGATTTTGGTTATTCGGTAAAAGTCGATTTGGATGGCACGACCTTTGATTCCTTCGTTGCCGGTTTCCCTGATGAACAAACGACACTGTGGATTGACCGTGATGGAAATGGAATAACCAGTCGCAGTAAAGAAATTGTTTGGATGGGAAAACCGTTCAACTTTACGGGTACAACCTACCAAATCAATCTTGCCGAGGGTCAATTGGCGCTTGCAAAAGCGAGCGAAGAATTACCTGTTGCCCCCATGCCACCCGATACGCGGGTTGGAAAACCGGCAATTTCATTCACTGCGAAAACCCTTGATGGTACCGAAGTGAATTTTCCAGGTGACTATAAAGGTAAGATCGTGATGTTGGATTTCTGGGCCACGTGGTGTGGACCTTGCATTGGTGAAATCCCAAACATGAAGGCCGCTTATGACGCTCATCACGAAAAAGGTTTCGAGATATTGGGCGTCAGTTTTGACCAGGCCGATATGGAAGAGAAACTGGGCGAGTTCTTAAAGGAAAAAGAGCTGCCTTGGCCTCAAATTTACGAGGGCAAAGGCTGGGATACTACCTTGGGCGAAATGTACGATGTTAGCGCCATCCCATTTGTATTGCTCGTCGATGGAGACACCGGAGAAATTTTGGCCAATGCCCAAGGCCTTCGCGGCGAAAAGCTCCCGGATGTTATTGGCAAGGCGATCGAGAAAAAATCAGGTGGGCAGTAACTATCGACAATTCGCATTACGGCGATTTGCGATAGGGCTACAATATCCTAAAACAACGAGGGCGCTGATCAGATTTGCTGACTAGCGCCCTTTTTTTGTCGCGATCAGTCACTCATAGGAGGCCTCTTGTTAACGATTACACCCGAGCAATCAAGACGAATCGACCAAATCGCCTGCAGCGATTTTGAATTCCCCAGCCTATTGCTAATGGAAAACGCATCGCTGAACTGCGCAAATTGGCTATGGGATCGTTTTGCGGATCAGCCATTGTTTATTATTTGTGGAACGGGCAACAATGGTGGCGATGGTTTAGCGATCGCTCGGCACTGGACGGTTCGCGGCGGAAGTGTGCGCGTGATGTTGGTTGGATCGCCGGAAAGTTTGAGCGCCGATGCAATTGTTCAATGGCGCATGATCCGCGCGCTCGGAATGCCCGTAGCCTACTATAACTCCCTGAATCAACCGACCGCGGAGTCCTGGTCAAACGAATCTCGGCCGGCAAGTCCGCCAAATAACATGATCCAATTGGCGGACAATAACTGGACTCGTTGGTGTGGTGACCTATGCCAAACGATAGTTGTCGATGCACTTTTAGGAACTGGTGCCCGCGGTGCACTTCGCGCCCCGTTGCCAGCGGTCATCGATTACTTAAATACGCAGGCACCGCAAAAAATCGCGATCGATATACCGTCCGGCTTAGATGGGTTAAACGGAAAGCCAATGCCTGTTGCCATTCGCGCACAACAGACATTGACATTTGTCGCGCCCAAGACGGGCTTTTATGTGGAAAGCGCCCATGAATGGTTAGGGGACGTTGTGGTAATTGATATCGGCGCACCGCAACAAGCCATTCAACGAGCCGTTCAGCAAACCGTCAACGACTAACGCTGTTGAATGGTCAAAAACTTTTTCATGATCTGTTTTTGTGCTTTAGCAATCGCCTGATCATCTTGAGGTCCGAGGTTTTGGATCTCGCGTTTCAACAGATTTCGAGCTTTAGGAGCCATATTTTGGAATATGCGATTCTGCAAATCGGCTGAGCATCGTTTAATCGCTGGCGCCCAGCAACTGGAATCAACCGATTGCAACAATTCCCGCAGGTCTTCATCGGAAGCGTCAACTAGCCAATCGAATTTGGGAACCAATCGTCCGACTTCGGCGGCCAAATCGGGATCGCGTTGCTCCAGACGTTCCAGTAGATCCGACTGAACTTGGGAATCGGAAAAACCAATGAGCTTGGAAACAATTTCAAGACCACGTCGAGGAGCTTCGTCAGCATGGTCACGGAGTTTTGTAATTCGTTGCCGCAGGGCTTGAGATAATTCAAACGTGGCGTCGGTATCGACTTCTTTCATCTCAGAAATTCGCTTGATGACCGAAACACGCGTGATTGGCTCCAGCAATCGCACTTGATCGGCTGCATAGTCAGAAGGCAAACTGGCCAGAACCAACGCAATATTGCGAGGATGTTCGTCGTTGAGAATTTTGGAGACCATTTCGGGATCGAGGTCCAACATAAAGCCAAAGGCGGATTGACGATCCGTTTCTGAGTATCGCTCGGAGCCGAGGTCGCCCTTTTGATTGGCGAATGCAGAACTAGGCCGTTTGCCCGAAAACTCATAGGACAGCTGTGCTTCACGTGCCAGCGATGATAGTGCATCGAAAACTTGACGGTTGGTGACATCATCGAGGTCATCGATAGCGCGCAGAACAGCTGTCAGATCTCGTTCCCCCAAACGGCTGAAGATTGCGGCCGATTGTTGGGCCGGTAGGCGGTCAAGGACAAGCGCAGCATTGCGCAACGAATCAGAGATCGGCATGGGTCAAATACCTTTCAGAGCGTGTTTGGATATTGTGTATTTAGTTCCACCCCAGGGTGGCCAAACTTGCTTTGTTCGAGGTGCGCCGTCAAGTTGCAAAGGAGCAAGTGGTTGTCGAGTTCCGGCGATGAATGCGATCGATTTTGCGACGATCGATCGGTTTCGTTTCCGGCACTCATCCACAAGCATAAGGTCCTTTTCTACCTGATGACCCAAAAATTTCTTATTCGGTTGTATTGAACCGAAGTGGTATCAAATCCAAACCTTAAAACCATTACAACTGGTCCAAACACTATCGACTGACACCCAAACTACTTTCCAATTGCCGTGGGACCTTGTCCTGCTGGCGAAAACCCGCTGTTTGTACCATTGCCCATCGCGTCCGATTTGGGCGGCATCGACCACAGGGGGCTTCGTCCGTTGGCGGAAGGTCTGGCCGGCTCAAGAATTTGGCTATCGGGATTTGTATTGTCCGATGGGGCCGAACTGGGCAGAGGCGGCAAATTCTTGAGCGGGTTGGCGTTCAAGTGCGGTGTTTCGCGAGTGGAATTGGGGACCAGCGTTTGTCGCGCGGTCAACGATGGCGGTGTCCGGGCTAAACGCTGAGCGGTATCATTTGGAACATTGATCGTTGTCGATCGAATTCGCGGTGAATTGATCGTCGCTTCTTGATACCCAACTTGCATCGTCCCAGTCGCCACAATTGTCCCGTTTGCAGGAGCGCCATTGTGGGTGATTTGTGTCAACCCCTTGGGCAAATTTCCATTGGACGTATGGTGGTTTTCGTTGTCTGCAACTTGGCGATCAGACTTTTTCCCTTGCAAAGCATTTACCGTTTGGTCGCCTCGAACGATTTTCCCTGAGGAAGCCTTGAACACTGGAATTAACGAGACCTGTTTAGCCTCGCCGCCGACAGCGTCCCAAGGCAGCCAGATACTGTAACTCGGTCCCAGTACTGACTCTGAGAAATGTTGCGCCAATTGTTCTTTTGTGAACACATACTTATGGTCCGCTTGGTTGCTTTTTTCGGACCGTGAATCGTCGAATCCATAAATCACCAGTTCGCCGTCGACTTGAATGGGCAGGTTCTCTTGATCGTAAAAATAGAACCGACCTCCAAATCCACGCGACATAGGCACGCCTTGTTCTTCGTAAACCGAATCTTTCCAAGCGACGACCATCCGTTCGGGGATTCCGGCCTCTTCCGTTTTAGACTTTTTCGGTTTCTTGGCCCATAGCCCCAGCGTGTCCGATTTGGACCAATGCACGGATTTGCAACCGCTGCCGAGTACGAGGCAGGTGACGGCGACTATTAAAAGGTAAAATTTAGTTTTCATGTCAGGCTACCCTTACATCTCTGCAAACATTCGATGGAAGAAACTTTTAAACGGTGCGAAGTGCGAAACCTACCGGCGCCAAGGTGCCAGCGGCCGTTTCGATTTTTCTTCCGTCGGTTTAGTCGCCGGAGTTGTCGTTGGTGCTAAGGGTTGTTCGTAACCAACCGGGCGATTGCCCATGGCTGGGTTATTACCCTGAACTCCAATCGGTTCGACCGAGTTGCTCGGCTTGCGAGCCATGCGACCGGTGGGGTCATTATCGGGAAAGATGACGACGGGGGCCGTCATCTCTGCCCTGTCATCGTAATTCGTCGAACCATAAATCTCTGCCACGTCCGACAAGCACCAGTGCATGCGATCCATTTCTTCATGATTGTGGGCTTCGATGTCGTCCTCCGAGTCGGCCAAGTAAGGAGTTAAGACAATCAACAATTCATTGCGAGAGGCTCGCTCATTTTGAAATTTGAACAACTCTCCCAAGTAAGGGATGTCGGACAAAAACGGTGTGGCTCGCTCAACACGAGATTTTTCTTCCTGGATCAAACCTGAGAATACGACGGTTTGACCGCTTCGTGCCATTAACGTCGTATTGGCAGTTGTGGTGTTAATAATGGGCGATCGAGTCGCGTCGCCGTTGGCATTCACAAAAATTGGAATACCTGTCGCTTCTGGTCCAAGGCTTGACTTCGTCACATCCACAAACATAAAGATCATACCGTCCTCACTCACTCGCGGTGAGATCTGAAGAATCACACCGATATCGGTGAGTTCAACACCATTGCTAATCCCAAAGTTCGTTTGGTTTACCGAAGTAACCCGAGGAACTTTGGCACCAACTTGTAAGGAGGCGGTCGAACCTTCCAAGGTCATGACAAACGGCTTGTTCAGCACACGAACACACTTTTTGTCCTTAAGGGCTCGCAGCAACAGGTTGATCGATTCATTGCCTGCTGACAACACTAGGCCGCCGTAGCCCAGGTCGCTGTTGACGCGACCCGTTCCCAAATTTGACAGCGCTTGGCCCGCCAGGGATTCGCGAGTGGCCAACGATGCGGGCGTATTGTTGTTGCCTAACCCGGATTGATTGAACGGAAATCCAATATTTCCGATTCCACGGTCAAATAATAGGCTATCTTGCAAGCCGACCTCGACACCAAACTCTTCGAGCATCGTCAGATTGACTTCCGCGATCAAAACTTTGACCTTAACGACCGGTGGTCGCCGATCAAGCGCCTGGACAACCTGAATCGCTTCGTTCATGTGTTCGGGCCAAGCGGAAATGATCAGCGAGTTGCTCACCACTTCTGGAATTACATTGATTTCACGTCGCACCTGAATGATCGGACTGTTAAACGTCGGATCGGATGTGATTTGAGTTTGTCTGGCCGTCAACCAGTTGTTTACCGCTTCAGAAATATCGCTAACCGAAGCGTTACTCAATCGATAGACGTAGACTTGACGTTGATTTAAATCGTTTTCGTCCAAACGGGTTAACAACGACTCGACGACTTCGAGGTCACTCACCGGTCCGGACGCGACGATGGTGTTGGTCCGTTCGTCGACGGCAAAGCGTAGATTGACCAACGTGGCACCATCGACAGCTGAGGCCGATTGCAAAGGCAACGTGCTCAAACCGGTTTGTGCCGCGCCGAACTGAGCAAACTGTTGGTTCTGTTGATTGCCACCGCCAAACAACGTTTGCAACATGGTTAGTAATGTTGGGGCATCGCCGTTGGTGACTTGAAATACCTTGATCTGTGTCTCAGCATCTGGCAGGCGGTCAAGCTGTTCAATTAATGTTTCGATCAACCGCATGCTACTGGTTGGGCCAGTCACAATGAGCGAGTTGCTATTGGCATCGGCCGAAATTCGAACATCGAACAAGATACCGGAGCGGACTTCTTGACCGTCGCGATCGATGGTCTTGAGTTGCAGGGCCGCGGTACCCGGTAACGACACGTTCGGCTGTGTTTGATTGAATAACTGCTGGCCCTGCTGATTGCCCAAAATCTGTTGCTGGTTTGGATTGAATCCTTGCGAAGCATACGGAGCAAATTGACCGTTGATCGCATTTTGCAAAATCGTTTGAATGTCGCCAGCGACGGTATTTCGCAAGCGAAACACGCGGACTTCTTTGGTCGACGCCGTTTGGTCGACATCTATTTCTTTAATCAGTTCGGCTGCCTGATCGAGCAGATTCTTCGAGGCTTTGACGATCAATACATTGCTTCGCATGTCAGGAATCGTGACGACGGGCAGCGATTGCGGAGCCTGGGCGCCGGTTGTCAATTGTCCAAAATAGGCGTCTAGTCGAGTCTTAGCATCGATGGCGCTCATATGCACCAGATTGAAGGTGCGGAAGTCCTTTTCCAATGGTGGTTCGTCGTCCGGACGATCAAACTGTTCAATCAACTCGCGAACTTGAGCCACCGCTTGATCGCGACCTACGACCACCAGTGCACGGGGATTTTGGATTGCTTCGACACTTACTGGGCCCAAGTTGTTGAAGTAGATATTGTTGTAAACATTTAGCACTTGCGTCGCCACATCATTTGGTTGGCCATTGGCCAGCAAGATGCGCTCAATTTTGGGAGCCGACAAATCGGCGGTTTTCATGATCTTTTCAATTTCGGCCTTAACGCGATCCACATCCGCTTTGCGGCCGCTGATCAGGATCATGTTCAGCTCCGGTAATACTTCGATAGTAACCGGACCTTGTTGGGTTTCATCGTAGATCGTTCCGATCCGCGTGGGATCGTCAGGGTTCTGCGGAATTCCGCCAGGCAGTTGCGGTGCGGGATTGGTATTGTCAGGCGTTTGTGGAAGTTGCTCAAAGCCCATCAAATAAGAAACTTGTTTGATGAATTGCGGTTCGACGCCGTTGAGGCTGGTTGCCATTGCCGTGTTTTGGGGATTGGCTAGGTCAATCTGATCCAGCCGAGCGACTACCCCTTTCCATTCTAAAGCGACCTTTTCCGGGCCGTAAAAGCTGACGGTAGAATCCGAGCGATCGATTACCATTGCCGCGGAACCAACTTGGTTCGGGACTTCGACCCGAACTTGTTTACCACTACCCAAGATTTCATAGCGGGGATGAGACAACCACATGTCAACCAGTTTGCGCTCAAACTGTTCGCAGGTCGACCGCTGTAAACGATAGTTAGCGGCAATCGTCACATTGCCGCGATTGAGTTCTGCATTAAATCCAACAGGTTGCACAACTCCAGGGAGTTCCTGCAGCTTCATGTCTTGGGCCGTTGACAACGATGGCGCGGCCAAAAAGTTTCCACCGATGCAAGCCATCCCCAAAAACCAAGGAGAGACTGATCGTTGCCAAATGCGCTGAATGGGTCGTTGTTGGTTCTTACGCTTCGCCATGGACAGACTTCCTTGTTCTAAATCTTGTCGCGTTAAAAGAGTTGTCTCAGTCGCGGAGTCCCACACTTCCACGCGTCAAACTACAAAGCCAGAGCGACGAAGGGGGCATCGAAACATGCCCATGTTCGAAAGAGAGTTGCGTATTGAGTGCCAATTCAGCGCGGCACAAAACCAAACAGATCGATTGGTCTTGTGACGTCGTGTTTGCCCAGCAAATGCCGGATAATTTTAAAAATCTGGGTCAATACACGAACTCCCTAGGCAGCGCGATCTCGGGAATGAGCGCGACTGCAATGTTCGTGTCTCTGGTCATACAACAGACAACATCGGCAAATTGGTTAATATCCTTAGATCAAATTCAATCGTTTCAATTGGAACATCTTATCCTGTGCCTTGGATTGTCCGCAGTTTTTGGCCAATCCGTACAGATTGAAGTGCTGGCTAGCAGTTCGAGCGAATTGTCGCTGCTGAAAAATCGCCTTTCCCGCTAACTCGGGCTAAAATATAGAGATGCTCGTGTTCTGAATTTGACGCAAATTGGTTAAATTGGAGAACCTGTGGCGAATAAAATGTCTGGAGCGTGATACCGTGGCCTTTGCCAATCAAACCATAAAGCCGCTTTTCGGATGGGATCGCGTGTCGATCTCAGCAAAATGGTTGTATTTAGCTGGCGGCGGCATCGCGGTGGGATTAGCACTCTGGTTGGGCTCTTTGCCTATGGACCAGGGCTCGACCGCCACACAATCTCCTCTGCTAAACAGTGAGTCGACTCAAACGCCAAGTACAACTCGAAAAATTGTTGGACAAGGTCGAATACAACCGTGGGGCGGAATTGTAAACGTCGTGGCCGCACCCGGCCAACGCGTTGAAAAACTGCTCGTGAAGCCTTTGGACACCGTTCGCGGAGGTGAGACGGAGTTAGCCATCACTTCGACTCAAATCGTACTTCAGCGGCAAGTGGATTTGGCCGATGCGCAAATTGCCGATGCCCAATTGGAATGGGAGCAAAAAAAGTTGGCAGCTGAACTGAACTTCAGTTCGGCCTTGGCCGCTCAAAAAACGGCCCAGATGAACCTTAAACAATCCCGTTCACAAACCGACCGCACTCTTGACGAACAGATGATAGCAAATGCGGAAACCAAGCTTAAAAGACTGAAGGCCTTGGCTGCCGACCCCAAAACGCAAAAGCTGGTTACTGCTCAGCAAATTGAAGACCAGGATTTAGAGCTCTTGCAAGCCAAATTGAAATTGGACCTAGCCCGGCGCGCCGCCTCCGATGCAGTCGAAGCGGCAACGTTGGCTGAAAAAAATTCGGCGCTGCAAGTCAATGCGGCTCAAAAGAATTTAGAGATGGCCGAACAAGTATTGGCGGGGACTAAAACGCTACAGGCCAGCAAAGCACTCGTCGAGGAACAATTGCGAGGCAGTAGAATCCTTGCTCCGCAAGATGGCACCGTGCTGCGATGTTTTGTGAAACCAGGGGAAGCCATCTCCACGACACCGCTAATGTTAATTGGAAACTTGCAGCGAATGGAATGTATCGCGGAAATATCAGACCGCTTAATAGGGCAAGTGAAAGTTGGCCAAGCCGTCACGTTGCATAGTCCGGCTTTGGCGCGAGCCGTTCAAGGCCAAGTTATCGAAGTCGGTTGGATGGTGGGACCCAGCGCATTGCCCGATCCCAATCCATTGGCGATGGTTGACCGGCGAACCATCGAAGTGCGAATAGAAATTGCCCAACCCGATGTGAATCTCGTCACGTCGTTGATTAACCTCCAAGTTACCGTGGAAATTGATCCGCAGGTTATAATTCAGGTCCCATAACCATGTGATCCCTGGATTCACCATGAAATTGCCGTTGGCCCTTTTGAATCTAAGACACAACGTGAACAAGACGTTGCTTTCGGCTGCGGGCATAGGCACGGCAATCTTATTGATCTTTATTCAATTGGGCTTTCGTGGCGCTGTCGAAAATACAGCCGTGATAATTTATCAAGAGCTAGAATTTGATTGTTTGGTTCGGTCCGCGGACTATTTACATTTCGTCAGCGCCAATCAGTTTCCGCAATCGATACTGGATGAAATTGCTGGGATGCCTGAGGTGCGCCAGGTACGACCATTTCAAGTGAGTTTGGGGAATTGGTTGCATCCCCGCGGTCTCAATCAACGCGGTGTGATTGTGATGGGGGTCGACCCTTTTGACTCACCCTTCCGACTCGAGCGAGTGAACAAACAACTCTCCAATTTGCAGTCTTCACACCAAGTACTCATTGATCGCCAAACGCATCCGGAGTTTGGCCCGGCCAATGGGATATCGTTTGCCGCTGAAGACGTGGGACGAACAACAGAGGTTTCGGGGAAATCGGTGGTCATCGCCGGTCTATTTGACCTCGGCACTGGACTTACGGCCAACGGTGCAATCCTGACAAGTCGATCTGGATTTTCACGTTTGGTTCCTCGCACTAATGACCAACAAGTATCGCTGGGCTTGATCAGCTTGCAATCGAACATCGAGGTACAGGCCTTTGTCGCTCAATTGCAACAAAAGTTTCTAACGCCATCTGGTCATCCCATGGTGGAAATCTTGACTCGCGACGCGACGCTGGAATATGAAACCAATCGTTGGGTTAGTGAAACACCCATTGGGTTTATTTTTACATTGGGAGTGTTGATTGCATTTGTGGTCGGTGCGGCAATCGTTTACATGGTGTTGGCCAGTGATGTGGCCAACCGCACGCGTGAATATGCCACCCTTAAGGCCATGGGATATTCCAATGGTTATTTGAACCGCGTGGTTTTGGGGCAATCCATGTATTTGTCGCTTTTTGCTTTCTTTCCTGCCTGGGGACTGGCGCTAGGAGTTTATCAATTAACCTCACAATTGGCGAATGTTCCGATTGAAATGAATAATGCCCGCGTGGTTTTTGTACTAATACTGTCATTGGCCATGAGCATTCTGTCGGGCGGATTGGCAGTGAGAAAACTGTGGCAAGCACAACCTGCGGATCTATTTTGATGAGTACGAAAAACGCAGGAGTCGCAGTCACATTATTTCGAGCCTGGATTTTAGCCTGGAAGAATTTGACACATGACGTACGAAAATTAATATTAGCGGCCGCCGGCGTTGGCTTTGCCGTGATGTTGATGTTTCAACAACGTGGTTTTAATCACGCCTTGTTTGACAGTACCGTCGAATTGATCCAACAACTCGACGGCGATTTGATTTTGGTCAGTGAGTCGCGATTTGCTCTGTCCAGCGAAATGAGATTTCCGCGAACCGTCATGGACATCGCCCGCAGTTGCACGGGAGTCGCTAGTGCCAACTCGGTGTTTTTGGAACATTCTCAAGCCAAACTCCGGCGTGAGGGTCAACGAGAGCGCCCGATAAGAGTCATTGCTTTTGATTTGGATATCCCGGTTTTCCGAGATAACAATCAAGAAATTCAGTCCGCGCAAACAAAATTGCAACGACCGCAAGCCGCGATTATGGATCGATTAAGTAAAGAAAACTATGGGTTTGATTTAACCAACCTCGACGCTGAAATCCAAACCGGTGAACTGGCCGGCCAGCAAATCCAGATCGTTGGTGGATTCACCATGGGACGAGACTTTGCCCATGACGGAAATTTAATAATGTCCATTGATAATTTCCGTCGCTATTTTAAATATCGTGGGCCCGATCCAACCACCATGGTCGACTTGGGAGTCGTGCGTTGTGATCCAAAGATCGATCCGTTGGATGTAAAAAGTGTGCTCGCCGAACAAATACCACAGGGCGTCATGGTCTTATCGCAGTCCGATTATGTCGCGCAGGAAGTGGCTTTTTGGGCCCGCAGCACGCCGATTGGTATGATCTTTGCCATCGGTTCGATCATGGGATTTTGCGTCGGTGTAATTATTTGTTACCAAGTGTTAGCTACTGATATTGCCGATCATTTGGGTGAGTTTGCGACGCTCAAGGCGATGGGGTATGGGCAGACGTTTTTTGCCGGAGTTGTCTTGTCGCAATCTTTGTTGCTATGTCTGTTTGGATTCATTCCCGGATTTTTTGCTACGTTATTGTTATTTGAAGTCAATTCGGCTTTTACGGGCTTAATCATGTTGGTGACTCCGGTACGTGCTGGAGTGATTTTTTTATTCACCTTGATCATGTGCGTTTGTTCAGGTGTTTTGGCCATGCGAAAACTGCTGACCAACGACCCGGCCAATCTCTTCTAAAGGTAAAGGGTGATGATTCTCGACCACGATCAACTGGACCAGCTAATCGCCTGCTGGGTTCCCTCGGATTCCGAGCAGAGTATTTCTATCGATGGATTGGATCACTTTTACGGTGAAGGTGAAGCGCGAAAACAAGTGCTGTTTGACAATCATCTGCATATTCGCCGTGGTGAGATTGTGATCATGACCGGACCATCCGGATCCGGAAAAACGACGTTGCTCACTTTGATTGGGACCTTGCGAACGGTCCAGAGCGGCAATGCTAGAGTGCTCGATCGGCAATTACTGGGAATTTCTCGCGATCAAATTGGCCAGTTGCGTCAAGAGATTGGTTTTATTTTCCAGGCCCACAATTTGTTTGAGTCATTGACGGCCACGCAAAATGTGAAAATGGCAACGGAACTTATTGGTTTGTCGGCATCTGAAGCTCATCAACGTATCTCGGGTTTACTGACCCGACTGGGACTGGGGCATCGACTGAATTATAAACCAAAGTCACTCTCGGGCGGTCAAAAACAACGCGTGGCGATTGCTCGAGGGATTGTTCATCACCCTCGCTTAATCTTGGCAGATGAACCAACTGCCGCTCTAGATGCAGATTCCGGCAGGGAAGTTGTCACGATTTTGCAAGAACTCGCCAAGCATCAGCAATGCACTATTTTGATCGTAACCCATGACAACCGGATCTTAGACGTTGCCGACCGAATCATCAATATGGTCGATGGCCGGATTCACTCCAATGTGCTCGTACAACGCACGGCTATGATCTGTCGCATCTTACAAGAATTCCCTTTATTCCGAAGTTTGTCGCCACGGGTCTTGTCCCAAGTGGCCGATCGCATGGAACTACAACAATTTGAACCGGGCATGGAAATTATCCGGCAAGGTGAAATCGGCAAAGAATTTTTTGTGATTGCTCGCGGCGACGTGGATATCATCGTCGATGGCAAGACCGTCAATGTGCTGGGCCGCGGCTCGTTCTTCGGAGAAGTATCTTTGATCAAAGAACAACCGCGAAACGCGACGGTGCGCTCCAATACCAATGCAATCTGTTTTGTCTTAGCGAAAGAAGATTTTCAGAGTGTTTTAAATGCTAGTGCGAGCTTTGAGCAAGAACTGCGTCAGGCGATTTTTGAGCGTCAATAAACTCAATTGGGTAGGAAGTCCGGTGCAGTCGACTACAATAGATGACAGTACGACCCATCGATTCAAGGATAGGAATCAACGGCTAAAAAAAGGGGCATGACGGGTGACGACAAACAATTCATCACACGCAATCGCGATCCGCCGGTATTGTTTCGCGATTCTGGCCGCGTGTCTGTGTGTAATTTCTGGCGAAACATTTTGCTTGGGGCAAGATGTCGGAATTTTTGCAGAGATCACGACACCGGTGAATGCTCGCGTGCTGGAGCGAGGCAAGTTGCTTTACGGACGGTTTTGCGCCGATTGTCACGGGGAACAAGGCGAAGGCAGCGACGAATATGCCGAGCGATTAGAGGGCGATTGGACGATCGCCCAACTGTCTGATTACATCGGGCCATCCATGCCGCCCGATGAACCGGAACTATGCGTTGGCGAAGAAGCCCAGGTTGTTGCCGCATATATTCACGCCGAATTTTATTCCTCTCAAAGTCGGCTACGATCTCAGAAACGCCCTACCGATTTCTCGCGTTTGACCGTGCGGCAATTTCAAGAAATGATTGCCGATCTTTCATTAGGACTTGCTCCTTCACCAGATTTGCCCAACGAACGTGGCTTACAAGCCAACTATTTTGCGGCACGCAATCGAACGGAGCAGCGCAAACTCGCTGAGCAAGTTGAATTAACATTGGACTTTGCCAACGGGGTTCCCTATTTTGATCCCACCAGTGAATACCCTTCCTTAAAAAAGCCAGAGAAACCGCCTGAAAATAAAATGAATGACGGATTCTCCGCTTACTGGAATGGTTCGCTCATTGCGCCGACAACGGGGTTGTATAAAATTCTCGTCCGGTCACAAAATGGATTTCAATTGCGGCTGAACTCATCCCAACAACCACTAATTGATCGCAAGGTGCGCTCGGATGAGGTATGGGATCATGAGGCCACGATCTACCTATTAGCCGGCCGAGCCTATCCATTGCAGATTGATTTTTTTTCTTATCCCCAGCCTCCCGCGCGATTCGAGTTGATGTGGCAACCTCCCCAAGGTGTGCTCGAGATTATTCCGAATCAATTTCTAGTTCCGATGGTGGCTCCGGAATCATTGGCAATCAATACACCATTTCCTCCGGATGATTCCAGCACGGGTTACGAACGAGGAAATTCAGTCTCGCGCGAATGGGATGAAGGCGTTACCTCCGCAGCGCTTGAGGCGGCCGACTGGTTCAATGATCGTATCAATCGTTTGGCTAGAACCAAATCGACCGCTGAGGACCAATCGGCCAAGATCCAGGCCTGGTTTACGCGACTGATAGAAGCCGTATTCGGAAGACCGCTGTCCGATGAGGAGCGGTATTTTTACGTTCAACAGCATTTTGAATTGCCGATTCCAATGCGTGAACAAGTGCAGCAGATGACAGTATTGCTGATCAAAAGTCCCCGGTTTCTTTATCCGGCTCTTGCCTCTGCCGAACCTTCGATGCAAACGGCACGTTCACTGGCTCTAACGCTTTGGGATTCTCTGCCTGATGAACCTTTGATCAAACGGGCTAACCGCGACGAATTGAATACTCCGGAGTTGCTGAATGCGGAAATCGAACGCATGTTGGTTGACCCAAAGGGTAAAGCAAAGCTGAATGCATTCTTTGAAGATTGGTTGCAAATGGATCGAGGGTACAGCGTCGCCAAAGACCCTGAGCGATTTCCTGAATTTGATCAACGTTTGCAAGTTGATTTGCGACGAAGTCTGCGGCAGTTCTTAGACCATATCGCTTGGCACGAATCAGGCGACTTTCGCCAATTGTTTTTGTCTAACGAATTGCCAATTAATCGCCGAATTGCCGAGTACTACCATTTTGCCGGGGACCAAACCGATGCCGATGGGCATTTGGAGCACGAACTTTCCGAGACGGACTTTGCTTTCGTTCCACTCGATGAAAATTACTGGTGTGGCATCTTAACCCATCCTTATTTAATGACCAGTCTGGCTTACCACCGCCAAAGTTCACCCATACACCGTGGTGTTTTTGTGACTCGCCAATTGTTGGGGCGAAGCCTACGACAGCCCACGGAGAATTTTGAACCGCTCACGGAAGCCTTCGATCCGCTGATGACAAATCGGCAACGGGTTGAGTATCAAACCAAAGACGAAGCCTGCATGGGGTGCCACCAACTTATTAACCCACTGGGTTTTAGTCTGGAGAATTTTGATGCAACGGGCCGATTTCGTGCTAAGGAAGGCGAGCAAAATATTGACGCTCGAACGGTTTACCAAACGGCTAATGGAACGGAACTTGCGATCATAGGGCCACGTGATCTGGCAAATTTGATCGCGGACGACATTGGCGCACAACAGAATTTCATTCGCCAATTGTTCTCGCGCTATACGAAACAACCGATCGAGGTCCTTGGCCCTGAAAAACTGTCAGAAGTCCATCGAGTTTGGGTCGAGCATGGTCTACGGCTGAAACCGTTGTTGAGTCAGATAGCGCGAGTCAGTGTGCTGTTGGATGAAAAACGGGTACAATCGGAAAAACCCCAGGGAGAAACGAAATGATAAGCAAACCGATCATGCGGCGAGAGTTTCTGGTTAACTCGGCCGGATTGTTGATGATATTACCCGGTTTGCGAGGGCTACCTTGGATGGTTCCTAACGATCGTCGTGATCCAAACATCAAGAAGCGACTGATCATAATGTTCTCTCCCAATGGTATGGTCGCTGACGGATTTTGGCCCAAGACCGAAGGCCCTGACTTTGAAATGGACGGGGTGCTCAAGCCTTTGGCACCTTTTCGCGAACATACGCTCGTGGTGAAAGGTATCTGCAATAAAGTTCGCGGTGATGGCGATAATCACATGCGCGGCATGAGCTGTTTGTTAACCGGAAACGAGTTATTTCCAGGAAACATTCAGGGAGGCAGCGACACCCCTGCCGGTTGGGCTAAAGGTATCTCGATCGATCAAGAGATTAAAAATTATTTGCAAACGCAAACGACCGGCCGCACT
>JBGSMY010000131.1:0-22980 GCA_041739975.1 Pirellulaceae bacterium | reverse complement strand
CGGTTGAAAACCGGCGGCCACGACCGCAACGCCTAACCGCCGGTTGAAAACCGGCAGCCACGACCGCAACGCCTAACCGCCGGTTGAAAACCGGCGGCCAGGACCGCAACACCTAACCGCCGGTTGAAAACCGGCGGCCACGACCGCAACGCCTAACCGCCGGTTGAAAACCGGCGGCCACGTACTCAATCCCTAACCGCCGGTTGAAAACCGGCGGCCACGTACTCAACGACAACTCGGGATTGATTACAATTAAATTTCAAGATTGGCCGATCGCCTAAAAACTTAACCGGGAGACCAACTATGGCAATTTCCGCTCAACTCCACCAGTGGAATACGATGCCTGTCGATTGGCCGTTGCCAACGGCGGAACGCAAGCGAATTGTGGGAGAGCATGTCATGATCTCTCGCTTTGTTTTGCAAGCCGGAACCATTGTGCCGATGCACTCACACGCAAACGAACAAATGAGCTGTGTGGTCAGTGGACTGCTTCGATTCGAACTGGAAGCAACTGACCATGAGCCGCAGCGCGAAGTGCGGGTTGGCCCAGGCCAAGTATTGCACTTGCCGCCCTTTGTTAGACATGGAGTTGTCGTCGAAGAATTAACAGAAGTCCTCGACATTTTTTCGCCGCCATCGGCCACAACAGGAATCGATCAACGCGAGTAATATTCGTCAGCGCGAACAATCGGCCCAGGTTTTCGGTGTTTCATAGACGCGAACATTGAGCAATTCTCCACATGAAAATTGCCCCAATAGCCATTGCCAGATAACACTTGCAATGTTCTCCACACTTGGATTGAGGTCACTAAATTCTGGAATATCGAGATTAAGGTGCTTGTGATCTAAGCGTGTGATGACCCTTTGTTGGACAACTTGTTCGATTTCGGCAAGCGCACAAGTTGGTGTCGATCCACCGCGAGACAGTTCTCCCAACGTAATTTCGACGACATAATTGTGGCCATGTCCGTTGGGATGATTACATTTGCCAAACGCTTGACGATTTTCTTCGGCTGACCAGTTGTGGCAATGTAATCGATGAGCCGCCGAGAATTCAAATTGTTGTGTTACCCGGACCATATCGCTACTCTCTCGTCGCCAATGAAACGATAAATAAGGTGAAATCCGACAGACCAGTTGTTCCAAATTTAAATGTGGCGGAATGGATCGCCGCATATAGTCTTGTACGACCTGCAACCAATAAAACGGATTCCAGTGATCGACGGGGACATCTGGCCCGATTTCATTTTGAGTTAATTGAGCGGCATGATTAATCGCGCTGCGACAGGAATCGTCGAGCTGTTTGATATCGCAGAGATATCCGCTGGGTTGACTCAATATGCCAGACACTGTGCACTCGAGGTGCACAAACGGCGCAAAACTCCAGTTGCTGGCACCACCTGCCCAATTGTTGTGGCTGACCGTCGGTAGAGGTGCCGGTCGCAGGTAAAATCGAAATTGTCGGGTTAGCTGGATCATAGTTTGCAAAGCGTTTTCTAAGCCGTCAACCAAGCTCAATTATTGCCGCGAAACATGCACGATTTGTCCACTGGAATACCGCCAACTGGGAGACAACAACGATTCGATCACCGCCGCGACATCGCTGGCCGCAACTGCTTGGTCTGCGGGGAACTTGGGGAACAGTCCGCGTAACATCGGCGTCTCGACCGCACCGGGTCTGACCGAAAATACGCGGATGCCATAACGCTGACCTTCGGCCGCCAGGCTTTGAGTCAACGCGTCGACCCAGGCTTTACTAGCTCCATAGAGTGTAAAACCTGGAAAAGGGTCAATCGCAGCAAGTGAACTGACATTAATAATAGTCCCCAAGCCTTGGGCCCGCATTGGATTCCACACCGCTTGGGTCATGTAAATCACGGCCCGATGATTAACGTTGATCAGCTCTTCGATTTGATCGGGAGTAAAGGCGGAAAAATCGGCCATTGGCGCGACTGCCGCAGCATTTACCAGCACGTCGATGCGTCCGAATGCCGTCAACGTCAACTCGACAGCTCGACCGGCGGTTTGGGGATGGTTCAAATCGACTTGGCAGATTTCAACAGCGGTTCCCGGGTCACTGGCACGAATTGCCCGCTCGGCTGCTGCCAATCGATCGCGATCCCGGCCGCAGATGGCAATTTGGAATCCTTGAGCAGCTAGACGCTGCGCCGTGGCCAATCCGATTCCACTGGTACCACCTGTGATCAATGCCGTGGGATTCACGATTTTTGTTTCCTTAAAGACGAATGAAATTCCAACAAAAAAAGAGTCTAGTTGCGCCCCTGACCCAATTCGTTGAATCTACCTTGCTTAGTTCGCTTTGCCAACTCTGATGGGGGGCTCAACCATTGTCGAATGGCCGCGTTACTGGTACTTTGATAGTAAATAAGGCTGATAATCGACAAACTTTTTATGTTTCGGAACGCGCGCCATGCCCAGCTATCGAACCTTGGGGAAACTTCCGCCAAAACGTCATATTAAATTGCCCAACGCGCAAAACAGTTTTCTCAACGAAGGGTTGATGTACGAACACATCGTCACAACTCAAGGATTTGATCGCGCTTACAGTATTATGTACCATTTGCGCCCGCCGACACGCGTCACTCGTTCCGAACCGGCCGGGACAATTCCGTTGCGGAAACATGAAAACCGCGAATTGCGACACCACCACATCCAGACGCAAAAACTGCCACGTCGCGGTTGCCCGATCTTGGGCCGCATTCCGATGATGTACAACGATGACTTGGTCTCCTGGCGAGTCAAACCGGCCGAACAACAACAGGAACTTTACCGCAACGGCGCGGCGGACGAAGTGATCTTTATTCACCAGGGACAAGGTCATATCGAATCGGTATACGGCAAGTTGCCCTATCGTCGCGGAGACTATGTCGTCATGCCGCGGACGACAACTTATCGCATTGTCTCCGACAACATCGAACTGGAAGACCATTTGGTTTTAGAGTGTTTTGCGCCGGTTCGGGTTCCCCAGCGTTATCAGAACCCCGATGGTCAGATGTATTTGGGTGTTCCTTATTATGAACGGGATTTTCATTCGCCGACGGAACTGTTAACGATCGATCGCGAGGAATCGGTAACCACGTTAATTAAAGATCACTGCAATCTGACACGTATTACCATGCCACACCATCCATTTGACGTCGTGGGTTGGGACGGATTTTTATATCCCTATACGTTCAATGCATGGGATTTTGAACCGCTAACCGGCACGACGCATTTGCCTCCGCCATTTCAACAGACATTTGAATGTCGAGGTTTTGTGATTTGCACCTTTGCTCCGAGGCATTTGGACCATCATCCCCAGGCGATCAAGGTTCCCTACGTTCACAGCAATGTCGAAGCCGATGAAGTCTTGTTTTATGTCGACGGTGAGTTCGGTTCGCGGCGGGGAGTCGGCTTGGGCTCGATGACCGTTCACCCCGGAGGCATCCCCCACGGACCGCATCCTGGAACCATTATCAAAAGCATGTCAATGGAGCGCACCGAAGAGATGGCCGTGATGTTCGACACCGATCGACGGTTGCACCTAACCGTCGATGCGATGGAAATGGATGATCCCAAGTACCCAAGTAGTTGGTTAGAAATTCCGGAAACGCCCCCGACCGGCCAGTTCAGCGGCTAGTAACCGATTAGAATTCACAAGGCGCTTCGAGACGTTCGTTGACGAACAAACTAACAGTTAACCAACTAGCTAACGGTTGACCAACAGGCAAACGGGGGAAGTAAATCTAGCAATGGAATTTGATCCAGCTCAACTAAGTCCAGGGCGACTGTACGCCACCATGACTGGCACGATTACTCCGCGGCCGATCGCCTGGGTCTCGACTATCTCACCAACTGGTATCCCTAATCTGGCCCCCTTCAGCTATTTCGCCGGCGTCGGTTCACAGCCGCCCGCATTGATGATTTCTGTTGTGAATCGGCCCGATGGTTCACCCAAAGACACCGTGCGAAATATCAGAGCAACTCGGCAATTCGTCGTCAATTTGGTTACCGAGTCGTTGGCCCCGCCGATGGCCGTGACGTCGCAAGAATTGGAATATGAACACAACGAGTTTGAGCACAGTGGTTTGACGGCCCGTGCATCGGCCCGGATTGCGCCTCCTTACGTTGGTGAAAGTCCGGTACAGTTTGAATGTGAGCTCATGCAGATTGTGGAAATTGGCTCCGGGCCGCTGGCGGCCAATGCCATCTTTGGTCAGATTGTGTGGATTCGCGTGGCTGATGAACTATTAGATCAACTCGGTCACCTAATTCCTGGTTCGGTGCACACCATTGGCAGGCTCGGTGGTGCCGAATATTGTACCACGCGCGATCGGTTTGAGATTAAGCGAACCTAGCCTCAGCATCAACTGCGCAGGCAGCTTTTTGAACATTCAATTCGCTGTGTTTTTTGAAAGTCATTAGGAGCCAACGTCTTGAGCGAATGGTTGAAATGGATCGATCGACAGCTGACAACAGGATTGACCTCTTCGGAGGTGTGGCAAGCATTTATTGCAACTCGTCCCGCGTTGACTAGGCAAGACGAATGGCGAACGATTTGGCAACATTGTTTTGAAAATTGGTCCACGGCCAAACAGGGACCGCCACCGATGTGGCTACCCAACGCGGTCACCATCGACAGTTCCAATGCCGGACGCTGGCTTAAAGAAAAAGGGTTTAGCGATTGGCCTTCGTGGCATCGCTGGTCAGTCGAACATCGTGGCAATTTTTGGAAAGAGGTCCTACAACGACTCAAAATTGATTTTGCCCAGGAACCGGAAACCGTTATGGACTTGTCGGCCGGCCTGGAACATCCTCAATGGCTCGTTGGCGCGAAATACAATATTGCGATGAGTTGTTTTGTTGGGGATCCGAACAGGACGGCGATTATTTCTGGCCGACCGGGAACGGCACTTAGGCTGACCACGCAAGCTCAACTATTGGATCAAGTACGTAAAATTGGGGGCGCACTGCGGAACCAAGGGTTTGAGCCTGGGGATCGCATTGGCGTGGTGTTGCCGATGACAGCGGATTCCGTCGCGATTTATCTGGGTATTATATGGGCCGGTTGTGCGGTAGTATCGATTGCTGATAGTTTTGCAGAGCCTGAAATTGCCAGTCGTTTGCGAATCGCCAACGCTCGAGCGGTATTTACTTACGATACGCAAACGAGATCCGGGAAACGATTGCCGCTTTATACGAGAGTGCGGCAAGCGACTGAACTGCCAATTGTTGTCGTCCCCGAATTAGATTTCCTGAGCGAATCGTTGCGAACCCAGGATATTTCCTGGGAACAGTTTTGTGATTCAAGCGCGGCGATCGAAGCGCATGTTTCGGGGCCAGACACTATTATTAACATTCTCTTTTCATCCGGTACGACCGGCGATCCCAAAGCGATTCCTTGGACACAAACGACGCCGCTCAAATGCGCGATCGACGGATATTTGCATCAAGACATACATCCCGATCACATCTGTTGTTGGCCAACCAATTTGGGCTGGATGATGGGCCCATTTCTAATTTTTGCATCATTGATTAATCGCGCCACCATTGCATTATTCGAAGATGCACCGGTGGGAGCGGCATTTGGCCGATTTGTTCAAGAAGCCCGGGTAAACATGCTGGGTGTGATTCCTACGATTGTCAAGTCTTGGCGCAGCTCGCATTGTATGGAAGGCCTTGATTGGACAGCCATCCATTGTTTCAGTTCGACGGGCGAGTCGTCCCAGCCGGATGACATGTTTTATTTGTCGAGTCTAGCGGGAATGCGGCCAGTGATTGAATATTGCGGGGGCACGGAAATTGGTGGCGGCTATATCACCTCGACTGTTCTCCAGGCCAACGTTCCTTCGGCCTTTTCGACCGCCGCCGCAGGAATCGAGTTTGTCTTGCTCGATGACAATGGACTTCCCTGCAATTTGGGCGAATTATTCTTGGTACCACCTTCAATTGGCTTATCACAATCGCTATTAAACCGCGACCACCATGAAACGTATTTTGCCGAAGTTCCTAAAGTAAGTGGCTTTGATTGTTTACGTCGCCATGGCGATTTTATGCAACAATTGGCTAATGGATATTGGGTCGCAGGTGGACGGGTCGATGACACGATGAATTTGGGCGGCATAAAGATAAGTTCTGCTGAAATTGAACGGGCGCTCAACGAAATCGATGGGGTGCGAGAAACGGCTGCCATCGGTTGGTCGCAGGGTGGTCCAGATGAATTGGTGGTATTTGCAGTTTGCCTGTGTCCGTGGGAGCCGAGCGCGCTTCAATCAGCAATGAATCAACAACTCAAGTCAAACCTTAATCCACTTTTTCGTGTCAGTCATATTCGAATTGTTGAGTCGTTGCCGCGAACCGCGAGTAATAAAGTCATGCGGCGCGAACTGCGAAAAACGTTTGTACCATTGGAACCCGCATAATTGCGGAGTTACGCGGCAAAATGCTATGGTGCACTATTTTTCAGATTTTTCGTCGACATCCGCTCCAACAATCGAACAAGCTATTTTTTAAGGGATCCCTTTGAACGAACTATTTTTATATGCAGATGCTAATCTTTGGGGCCAATCATTTGGTTCGCAAGACATTTTACTCGTTTTACTTCTTGTCTTTTTTGAAGGGATTCTCTCGATAGACAACGCGATTGTCCTAGGATTATTGGCGAAACGGCTACCAAAGTCACAACAAAAACTCGCTCTCACTTACGGCTTGGTTGGCGCGTTTGTTTTTCGAACGCTGGCGATCTTGGTCGCGGGTTTTTTACTCGAATGGCGAATCGTCAAACTTCTGGGCGGCAGTTATCTGCTGTATATCGCCGTCAAGCATCTATTTTTCCAGTCGAAAGAAACGTCATCGGAGGAAATCACTGTTGGTGCGGATGGCGGCTTGGAACTGCGCGATGCAGCGACGGGAGAAGAACTGTCCGAATCGCAACAGATGGTCGAAATCCAAGAACGATTACCGGGCCCCATTCCCGTCGAAGCCATGGGTTTAGGTAAAAATTTCTGGATGACGGTGCTGGTGATCGAACTTACAGATATTGCCTTTGCCGTGGACTCAATCCTCGCAGCAATTGCACTGGTTGGAGATTCACCGACAGGTCATCCCGTTGGCGCTATGCATCCCAAGCTGTGGGTCGTTGTAACTGGCGGAATTATTGGCATTATCTTGATGCGAGTGGCAGCAGTTGTTTTTATCCGATTGCTTGAAAGATTTCCGCGATTCGAAACGTCGGCCTATTTGCTGATTATCGTCATTTCACTTAAGTTGCTGGCTGATTGGGGATTTAATTCCAAAGCCCATCCTCATGTGGTCGATTTTCATAGCTTGTCCCGACCTGAATTTTGGGTGTTTTGGATTTCCATGCTGGTTTGTCTGGCCGTTGGCTTTTTGCCTAAGTCCAAAAACGAACCGCCAAAACTGCATTAGCCGCGAGGACCCATTCGCTAGTTCACTTTTGGATCTGTGCAACAACCCAGGTTGGCAACTGTGTTCGTCGACCCATAGCAATCGCATGATTTTATTCGCCGGAATAAATCCTCTCACACTTGGATCGACTTGAGCTTGGCAGGATTACTCTTTGTCGATCGCTGTGCAAAAGACGTCACGGGCCGCTATGCCAGCTCACAAATGTCCCAATGGACTGGTTGTTATTAACATTTAGTGACGACTATACTGGATGCGTCGTATCTGAGGTATGAAATTGAAAGGGAAGTAATGTCTACCGAAACGGACAAACAACCGCGCAATTTGTTATTTCGCCTTTTGGATTTAGTCGAATGGGTGGGCAACAAATTACCTGATCCGGCGGTTTTGTTCATCATCGGTATTCTGGCGGTCGCGGGAATTTCATTTTGGCTTTCGAGTGTAAACTTTTCCGAGCTCATACCAGGGACGCAGAACCCAATTAAGATCACTAATTTGCTTTCCCTGGGCGAGCTTTCCGGGTTATTGTCATCCATGGTCACGAACTTTGTGACGTTTGCCCCCTTAGGCGTGGTCTTGGTAGCGCTCTTGGGTGTCGGTGTTGCCGAACATGCTGGATTCATCAATGCCGTACTAAAAACCATGCTGGACTTCACGCCTAAGTTTTTGTTGACTCCAATGATTATCCTCGTCGCGGTTGTCAGCCATACGGCAACGGATGCTGGATATGTGTTGGTTATTCCATTGGCAGGATTAATGTTCTATGCGGCCGGACGTCATCCACTGGCCGGCATCGCTGCTGCTTTTGCGGGTGTCTCGGGAGGATTTAGCGCCAATTTCATTCCTTCGGGCATTGACCCACTTTTGTCCGGGCTGACCGAAGTTGGTGCCGGAATCGTTGATAAAAATGTCGCGGTGAATCCTTTATGCAATTGGTATTTTACCAGTGCTTCTTCCTTCTTGATTATTCTTGTTGGTTGGTTCATCACGGATTATTTGATTGAACCAAAATTGCGGACAACGCCTATTAATGGTGACCCGGCACAGATTCCGACCATGGAATCATTAACGCCGCGCGATCGGATCGCAATGACCTTCGGGTTACTAGCCATGATTCTTGGAATCGCCGCGTTGATCTATTGGGCCGTGCCGTCCGATTCGACGCTGCGTGATCCATTAGGATCACTCACGTCAGTCCGAAATACGGTTTCCAAGAGTGGTTTGCAAGCTGCATTAGAGGAAGGCCAAATTCGGGTCAGCGCGGTGGAGCCCGGCAGTGCAGCCGAAGCGGCTAAACTGCAAGTCGGCGATACCGTAAATAAAATAGCGGGTGAAAGTTACAGCGACCTTGCAATATTCGAAAAAACGCTTAAAAAGCTCCCCGCGGATCGCCCGGTGTTAGTGGAATCGACGGGACAAGATGGGTCGCCCAAAACGTCGATACTGGTGCCCAAGGCAATACCCGGAGCGCCTTTAATGACCTCGATTGTACCAATCATATTCTTGCTGTTTATTATTCCCGGTATCGTCCATGGGTACATTTCCGGGCGTTTTAAGAATCATCGGGACGTAATTAAAGGTATGTCCAAGTCGATGGAATCGATGGCGTATTACTTGGTGCTGGTATTTTTCGTAGCGATGTTTATTTATGTATTCTCGAAATCTAATATTGGACTATTGTTAGCGGTCAAAGGTGCCAATTCTTTACAAGGCCAACCCCTATTTGTGATTGTCATCGGCGTGATTGTGATTACGGCGCTGGTAAACCTATTGATTGGTTCGGCCAGCGCAAAGTGGGCGATGTTATCGCCGATTTTTGTGCCGATGCTGATGATTTTGGGAATCTCTCCCGAGTTTACACAGGCTGCTTACCGCGTAGGTGATTCGACGACGAACATCATCACGCCGATGTTGCCCTATTTTCCGCTGGTTGTGGTTTATGGCCAGCGGTACTGTACAAAAACGGGAATCGGCACCATCACTTCGATCATGTTGCCGTATTCCATTACATTCCTAATTCTGTGGACAGCATTTTTGCTGATCTTTTGGGGACTCAATATCCCATTGGGAATCGAAGGCGGTTACCGGTATGTGCAAGCGCAATAGCACGGCGATGCGCTTGGTTTCTTGATTGTCTAGTGTCTAGTTAGGGGTCTTCGAGAGGTACGTTTCGGGGTTCTTTTAGGAAAATCGGGTGCGCTCCCGGACAACTCAAATCGTCAATTGCCGGTTGCGGGCAGCAACTTGCCAAGTTGAGGTCACATGCCCTTGTTCAATCACCGTGACTGATTGATGCACGGCAAACGTGGGGCAAACATGTCGCGGAAAAGCCAACAGCGCATCGCCCAGTTGAAATTGCTGGGCATTGTCGACTGACAGTACCAAGTGTTCTTCGGAGTGTTGCATCTCGCGAGCTGTGGGGATTGTGGGAAAGTACAATCGATGCCCGGCGGGCTGGTCGGCCGCGCAAGCTTTGTGGCCCACATCTAACGTCAATCGATCTGGTGCCCCAATGCTAATCACTCGCGTCACAATCCCAGCGGCAATTTTTAAGCCGACCTCTGGAAATCGTTCGGCCATATCAGCGTCCCAAAACGTGGTGGTTCCGGGACTCAGTTCCAAATCCGGTTCACCGGTTTCCGCCAAAATCGCAAACGATCCCGAGCCGCCCGTTACGATTCGTGGTACGGGTAAACCAGACATTAATAATTGGTCGCGGAAACGCGTCAATTGTTGCCAACCCGTTAACACTGCTGTTCGACGCTCACTGAGATCGCTTTGACGATGATGTCCGTCATACCAATGCAATCCGGCCGGTTCCAGTCCAGCACTCGTGGCAATCATTTCGTATAACTCGATGGCTTGGCGATTGAGCGGAATTCCCGTGCGTCCCATTCCCGAGTCGAGATCGAGCATCACGCCCAGCGTGTGCCGAAATTTTGTGGCCATGTCACTCAACGATTGCACCAGGGCAGGGTGGTCGGCCAAGGTCATGAACCAAACGTCGGGAAATTTGTCTAGAAGTTTGCCCAAACGAATTTGGTTGGGGCCAACCAGGGGATAAGCGATCAAAATATCGCGAACCCCTGAGGATGCTAACAGTTCGGCCTCGGCAATGGTGGCACATTTATGCCGCGTAATTCCACGTTGCAGTTGCAATTGGATAACTTCCCGAGTTTTGTGCGTTTTGCAATGCGGGCGCCAATGATCGGGGCCACCGACCAATTCCAGAACGCGATCCAGGTTGTATTGCACCAAATCGAGAAACACTAGCAATCCCGGGCTTTGCAGTTCACTGACATCGGCGATTGCATGGTCCGGCAACTGGCTTGACCAAAGCGCCATGATTGGATTTGAATTGGTTGCGGCGCTATTTAGGCTCATCGGTTACCCCTTCGTTCTCGAGTGGTTAACTATTAAAATCAACGTTTTCCGACCATGTTATCCTTGGCGAGTATTATGAACCAACCGCGTGTTTTGGTCACGGCGGCATTGCCGTATACCAATGGCCCCATCCATTTGGGCCATTTGGTCGAATACATCCAAACCGACATTTGGGCCCGTCACCAACGCTTGATCGGCAAGCGTTGTTTATTTGTCTGTGCCGACGACACTCATGGCACTGCGACCATGATGCGAGCTCGGACCCTGGGGCGATCCGAAGAAGACTTAATCGCCGAGATGCAGCAACACCACGAGCGGGACTTTGCTGGATTTCAGATCCGGTTCGACCATTACGGCAGCACACATTGTGACGAGAACCGACAATTGTGCCACCAGATCTGGGCGTCCATCCGAGCAGCCGGACTGGTCAAAGAAAAACAAGTACAGCAATTGTTCGATGTGCAACAAGGAACCTTTTTGGCGGACCGGTTTGTTCGCGGCACTTGTCCGCAATGCCAAGCTCCCAATCAACCGGGCGATAACTGCAGTAAATGCGGCAGTACTTATTCGCCGGCGGACTTGATTGATCCGGTAAGTTCCCTTTCTAATACGCGCCCTGAAGTTCGCTCGGCCAATCACCTGTTTATTGAACTTGAAAAGCTGCACGATTTCCTGGAAGAATGGACGCAGTCGGGCGATCATTTGCAGCGGGAAATCGCCAACTATCTAACCGGACATTTTTTGGGAGACCCCAATTCGGCTGAGGGGCGCAAGGAGTTGCGTGATTGGGATATCTCGCGGCCAGCACCTTATTTTGGATTTGAAATCCCGGACAGCCCAGGTGACTATTGGTACGTTTGGTTCGACGCGCCGATTGGATACATCGCGTCTACCTGGCAATGGTGCAAACAACATGGTGAATCGCTCGACGATTGGTGGAAATCACCGGACACCGAGATTCATCATTTCATTGGCAAAGATATCACTTATTTTCATACGTTGTTCTGGCCAGGAATGTTAAAAACCGCGGGGTTCTCGTTGCCAAAGAAAATCCACATCCATGGATTCTTAACGGTCAACGGCGAAAAAATGTCCAAGAGTACGGGCACGTTTATCATGGCCGAAACCTACCTGAAATATTTGGATCCGGCGGCGTTGCGTTATTTTTATGCCTCCAAGCTCAGCGCTCGCGTTGACGATATCGACTTGAACTTCGAAGAGTTTGCTGCCAAGGTCAACTCGGACCTAGTTGGCAAAATCATTAATATTGCCTCGCGGACAGCGAAGTTTGTCGAGACAACCGGACTCGCGACCGAGTATCCCGAAGACAGCGGGCTGTTCGTAAGGGCCGCGACGGCGGGAACCGAAATTTCGGCAGCCTTTGAACAATGTGATTACAGTCGTGCCGTCCGCCTAATCGCGGAATTAGCTGACCAAGCGAATTTGTTTGTTGAACAAACGCGGCCCTGGGAACTGAAGAAAGATCCGGCCCGCGCTGCGGAATTGCAACAGGCGTGCACAGTAGCACTCAATTTGTATCGCCAATTGGTCGTTTATTTAGCTCCTATATTGCCCAAATTGGCCGAAGACACGGGCCGACTATTAAACAATTCCATCCAATCTTGGTCTCAATCGCAGCACCCGTTGCTGGGAACCGCCGTTGCCAAATTCGAACACTTAATGAAACGTATTGATCCCAAGGATATTGAAAAAATGATTGAAGAAAGCAAACCGGTCGAGACACCCGAGAACTCATCAACCACACCTCTCGTGGCGACCGACACCGATGCTGCTTTGTTAGCCGAACCTTTGGCAGAAGAATGCACAATTGAAGATTTTGCCAAAATCGATCTGCGCGTAGCTCGCGTAGTTCGAGCTGAGCACGTTGAAGAAGCCAAAAAACTACTTAAGTTGACCTTAAGCCTCGGTGGCGAGAATCATCGCACCGTGTTTGCCGGAATCAAAGCAGCATATGCACCGGAAGCATTGGTTGGAAGATTGGTTATTGTTGTGGCAAATCTAAAACCGCGGCAAATGAAATTCGGATTGAGCGAAGGTATGGTCTGCGCCGCCGGTGGCGGTGGAACCGAAGTTTTCCTTTTGAGCCCAGATAGTGGCGCTGTACCCGGTCAGCGCGTGCATTAACGAATTGTGATTGATTCGAAGCTTAAGGAAATTGGCGCATCATGAGTTTTTGGGAATGGATCGCCGATCGAACTATCTTAGCACCTAGTACTAAGCCGATTGACGCCGGATCAGCCCAACGAATTTCGCTCAGTTGTGACAACGTGCCATTTGAATTGTGGCGAATTAACGCAGGCCCAACGACTTCGGCAGCAGTGACTCCGCCCGAATTGATAATTCTCAAATTTCCGGGAGCGGGGGGCCGAGCGGAACGAATGGGCGTCCATCCGTTTGAGTTGTTGGGGTTGGCGAGCGCGACGATTTACGGCGCAAATCCACCAGGCTATGGTCAGACCGGCGGCCGTGCACGTGTCCGTCACCTGCCGGCCATGGCTCGAAGTTGTTGGGACTATGTCGCACTACAACACCCAGGCTGCAATGTCTTAGTCACAGGTAACAGTTTGGGATGCGTTGCTGCATTGTTGGTCGCCAGCCAATTTCCCGTGAGCGGATTATTACTGCGGCACCCACCGCCAATTCACCAACTCATTCGACAACGACGGCGATACAATCTGTGGAACTTTGGTGCCGGAAAATTCGTCGCGCGTGCCGTGCCCGATGAACTCGACGCTATTGTCAATGCGGCTCGTTGTCGTTGTCCGGCACTTTTTATTTCCAGTGAAAATGATCGCGTGGTGCCGCAGTTATACCAACGACAAATTTTCGAGCAGTACCGCGGGGAAAAACAACTGCTTGTCCTGTCGGGGGCTGGCCATCACGATCGCGTTCCCGAAAGTCAGACGGACGCGTACGTCAAAGCCGTGCGATGGCTTTGGAAAACATGCCAATAGCGTATCGGGCCCGAAAGGGTTTGATTCGAATGACGCCATAGTCTCAAGTTGACAACTGCGCACGTCCAACCACTGATGCTAACCGCCAATGCCAACGGACGAGGGCCTGCAACGCCAACCACCATTGGTCAGGTAGTGATGTTATCATTGCGTGTACCAGTTATCACACCGTCGCCGCCGCAAAATTTGCGGAAGATGTCTTTAGAAGTGGACGAATCGAAAGCCGCAAATTTCGCTCTGGCTTGCCGTTAAACGATTGCGCGTTAAACGATTGCGATTGAAACTAGGAACTTGCTGACTCATCCACTGCAATCGGCTGTAACGTATTCTTGCCAAGCCATTGGGATAAAGTCTGGCAAGCGGCTACAGTTGCTCCACTAAACCAGGAAGGTGTCGACAGCACCAGTTTGCCGACCGTATAACGTGATGATTCCCAACGCAGAGTAGCCGGACTTACCGGGCCAATACAATCGATGGACTTCACCGTGTTCGTTTGATGAAAATGTTCCAGCATTCGAATATTGAGCCATTCGCCAGGCCGGACGGATTGGTATTCGGGCAAATAAGAAATTTTGATGGACGAATACACGCCCTGTGCCTCATATCCCAAATCAAAGGCGATCGGTTTGCCGTTGAGATGCAAGAAATAAATCCTGGCTAAACCCAATTCGTGCAGATGCTGAACCCAAGTTCGATAGTATTTGAGTGCGTTAGGATGACTAACGAGTGAACCGCCCTCGGCACCTTTCCATGATTGGTGCTCAATACCAGTTGCGCTGTCGATGACTTCATCAAGATTTTTAGCGCCGCGATTTTCCAAGCAGACAAACTCGACCTCGCCCATGGCACGAAGGTTGCGGTCCGTTTGTTGGACTTTTTTGCGGCGATTTCGCGACCACTGCCCGCGGAACTCGTCCCAATCGTTGGCCATTTCAACACGCGATACTTGGTATCGCGGTCGCACCCAGGAGTATTGGTGCGTCTGATTCCAGGCATTCATTAAGTGCGAATTGGCCGGCCATTCAAAGGGCAACCAATCTAAGCGAACTTGAAACAAGTTCAATTGCCGACAAGCGTTTCGAAGCGCATTGACGAGCGATTGTTCAGCGATTGTCGCCGATGTCAACCAACACGCCTGCGGTGCCCATTCGTTGGCCACGGATAAGCCAATTCGTCGCCCCCACCGATTTAGTTGCATGACCAATGGCAACCCAGCCACCAATTGATTTCCATTTCGCAAGACAATAACGGCCATTTCACGCTCGGCAGCAAACGCATCATACCAAGCTAAGAGGGGTTCAGCGCGATGGATAGCGACCGTTGATCGGGTCGTTTGCCAAAGTTGATTCCACTCCTCGGCATGTTCAGAAAACTCCTGGCGTGAGCGCCAGATTTCAATTTCAATCATGAGTCACCTCGGCCAGAGTTGGGCGGTGGAGCCAACGCTGCGAAAATTGTTTAAGCCCGCGAGTAGCCAACCAAGCGGTATTCCATAGTCTCGATGTCCAACGAGGGGCGACCAAGCGTGAGCGATTCAGATAAACTCGTTCGGCACCCCAATCCTGTTTGTAAGGTTCATCGCCGCGCATAAAGTCAAAATATTTTAACCCCTGTTGATTTGCCCACTCGAGTGCAAACGCATTGACCAAATGACCCGGTTCAAACTGCCGCTGATCGGGGTCAATTCCAGATTGATACATCATCACGCTAGAGTTTGTTTGTAATAATAATGCAGTTCCAATCGGATGTGATTGATGGTCCACAAAAATCAACCGCGCGCGGTTGTCTAACATCAATTCTTGCAGCGTTGTCGCTAAGAAACCTGCGAAATGAACATTGTCAAAACAGCCCGCTTGACCCAACGCATGGCGCCTGCGTTGATGTAAACGGACAAAGTCGGTCCAAGCCGTTGGCGACTGCTTGAGATCGGTAACCCAGCGAACAGTTACGGCCTGCTCTTGCCGCAATCGAAATGCTTTGTTGACTTTCCGACGCTGACTCTTGGAAAACTGCTTGACGAGTTGGCTCCAGTCTCCTGGCAATGACGTCTTCCAGGCACTCTCGATAGGGCTTGTTTGACACCGCCAACCATGTTGCACCAATCGATTCCACCAGCTGATTAAACTATTTTCTTGACTCCGGTGGCCGTCGGCAATAATCAAATCCAAGGCGCCGAATCGTCGTTCGAAATCTGACGAAGTCACCCAATTAGCCAGCGCATCGGCCACCAATGACTCGTGTCGGGCATCGCCCAATATTCGCACGTAATCTGTGGCCGCCTTGCCATCGCCCAAAAAATGCAAAGCGAAGCCCGAAACATGGCGGCACACATACCAAGGGGCAATTGCCAAACACTCCCCTGATTCGCTGATAACTACTGCCAACGCTAGTTTTAGGCGCCGCGACTGATTTGTACCGGATATCGACTGGTTCCACCAATTCGCCATCCAACTCCAACTGAGTTGGGGATCTGATTGCGTCCAACGATCCCAATAAGGTCGATACGATTCCGCTTCGGAAAAACTAGTGAATACTTGAATGCGTGCCGTTTGATTCTGCATTTGTCGGATTACCTCGAAGGTGCTGATTGGGAAGCTGGAGCAGCCACTGGATTTTCACATTCGACAACAGCTCGCCGACCGCGATAGTTTTGCCAAACTGACCTCAGTCGGCGAGATAGCGGGCGTTCGAAATACTTGGTCACCAAACCAGCTGTGGTCACCGCAAATACAACGGCCACGACAAGGCAAAGGTTGGGCGGTATACCCCAGCGATCGAGTTGATGAATGAGAACACAACCCAAATTGTTATGCAGGAGATAAAGTGAATACGAAATTCCGCTAATAAATAACAGTGGCCCGGCACCTAACCAAGGCAATCGTCCGTATGCCGCGAGACTTAATCCTCCCAACAATAACAATGTGACAACCGGATTATGGTCGTGATCGTCGATGACATGAAAAACCGTAGCGGCTAAAATTAGGCCTAGCGCACAAATTGCCGGCTGACTGCGACCACTGCGAAGTTCATACAGCGAAATCCCCATCGCAAACAACGGGAAATATTTGACAATCAGCAATTGCCCGATCCAGGCGGTCGTGAGACCCGCCCAATGAGCAGAATTCGGATCGGCCATTCGAAGGATTAGACCGGCAACCAGACTAAATCCCAAGTAAGTTAACAACGGTCGCCACAATCCCACTTGGCGGCTCGCCCAAAACAAACCAATCATAATGGCATAAAATAGCAACTCAACTTGCAGCGTCCAGGTTACAGGTTCCAAACATTCATGTCCAAATAAATTTGGCATGATTGTCAAATTAGTCGCGACCTGTTCCCAGGAATAACCGATAACTCCGGCGTGCGGTGCCAGAACTAAAACAATCAGATTCAGCCCGATCGCCAACATGAACAATGGCACGATGCGGATTAATCGGCTGGCAATGAAATCGCCCGGTTGTTGTTTGCGAAACAACGTCATTGCATTGACGTATCCGCTGAGCATGAAAAACAACTGCACCCCATATTTTCCATAGGGCCATTCCCAACCTAACTCCGAAGAATAACCGTACTTGACGGTGTAGACATGGGTAAAGTGAAACAGCATCAAATTGATGGCCGCCAATGCGCGCAACGCGTCCAGTTCGACGACTCGATTATTCGGTGATTTGGTTCCGACAACGGTTGGCATTTAATAATGAATGATTTTGAATGTGGAATTTGAACGAGACGCAGCTATTCCAGTCTGCGGTCTATGACTGCACGTTCGATACCTAAGATTTGGCGTTCATTGGCTACGGTGGAGCCTAATTGTTGCGACTCGAATGGGTTGACGACGACAGTATCAGTCCACCGCTGTACGACCAGCCGACAGAATTTAATCTGGCGAAGGCAGACGATCGGGCATCTAGGAATCTATTTATTCCGCGTCCGAATTGGCGCGCAGAATGGCTCATGCAACTATTGGTTAATCCTGTGCGCGCAAGGCTAGAGCGTTCATCGACGCTGAAGATTTTCCGAATACCGGTTCGGTTTTTGCCGATTATTCGTGCCGTAAAGCTTCGATCGGATCCATTTTGGCTGCCCGGATGGCTGGATAGATACCAAAAATAACACCCACAATCACCGAGATGCCAAAGGCCAAAGGGAAAGACATAGGTACCAAGATGGGTTCCATTTCCTTAAATACGTCTGGCATTTTGGCATAAAAATTTGGCGTAAATTCTCGAATGAACGATAACAGTCCATTGATTGTCACCGGACATAACAGTCCCACGAGAACACCCGTTAGGCCGCCCATAATCGACAAGGCTGTGGTTTCGACCAAGAACTGGCGAATGATATCCGATCGTTTGCCACCAAGTGCACGGCGAATGCCGATTTCCCGTGTTCGTTCGGTTACGGTCGCCAACATGATATTCATAATACCAATTCCACCGACGACGAGCGAAATTGCAGCCACCATTCCGCCCGCCAACAAAAACATCAACCGTGTTGTTTTGGCTTGTTCCAAAAGTTCATAAGGAACAACGACAGAAATATCCTGCCTCGTTGGATTTTTAGACTTCAAGGTTGATTCGACTAGTTTTGCCGTTTCAGGGACATCTTCAACCGATTGCACTTGGACCGTGACCTGGCTGAGTTCATATTGTTCGGTAAGAAACGAGCCACTGGCGCGGCGCACATTGAGATCGCCCAAGCGTTGTTGCATGGTCGTAATCGGAATGTAAACGTCTTTGGAAAAATCTTGCGCAGCCAATGAGCCGCCGATGGCAGCAGTCGCATTTTTTGGTTTTAACACACCGACAATGCGATAGAAATCTTTTTCTTCCGAGAGAAATAGTTGTTTGTCGATCGGGTCATCCGACGGAAAAAGTGCATTGGCCAAATCGTGAGCGATTACACAGACATTAGATTTTGATTGAACATCGGTATGGGTTAGGAATTTGCCGCGGTCGACTTGCAACCGGGTAACTTCGGCATACTCAGGCGTGCAGCCAACCAACCGCCCGTCGATTGGTTTGACATTGGGATTACCCGCAAAAGCAAATTTTTTGGTTAGCTCGCGAATCGGCAGTACACTGCGAACGGTGGGAATTGTTGTTTCGAGCAGGCGATATTCGGCTCGAGTCAGGCCATAAGGCGTGGCAGCACGAAAGCTACCAGAGCCACCACTGTCATCAGGCGGTTTGATGGAGCGCACGATAATATTCTCTGCGCCCAAGCTTTCGATTTGTTCTTGGGCTTTTTTGCTAATGCCTTCGACAATCGCCAAAAGCCAAATGACGGCCGCGACACCGATAAAAATGCCGAGTACGGTCAATCCCGACCGCATCGGATGTAGCATCAAACTTTTGATGCCAAGTTGCCAAGTTTTAAGAGAAAACATCGCGGCCCCACTCATCTACAAATAGTCAACGCACTTGAATTTCTAAGCACCCACCAACGATGAGTCTGCCAAATTGCCGATGTCCTTGGCCACTTCCGAAAGTCGCTCGGCAGAAAATGTTTTTCGATGTTCGTTTTGTGTATCCGATTGAATCAATCCATCTCGCAAACGGATTACGCGTTTGGCGTGTTCGGCCACTTCATCTTCGTGAGTGACCATAATAATCGTACGACCTTGGTCGTTCAGTTTTTGAAAGATCGCCAAGATTTCTTCGGTGGTTACCGAATCTAAGTTACCTGTCGCTTCGTCGGCCAAAATGAAATAGGGATTATTGACCAACGACCGGGCGATAGCCACGCGTTGTTGTTGACCGCCGGACAACTGCGTTGGACGGTGATCGAGTCGATTCTCCAACCCGACCATGGCCGCCAATTTTTTACAACGTTCGCGCGATTTCGAGTCCAGTCGGCCCATGTAATAAAGCGGTACTTCGATGTTCTCGACAACGGTCAACTGAGCAATCAAATTGTAGGACTGAAAGACAAACCCGATACGCGACGCGCGGATGGTCGACAATTGGTCGTCCGTCATCGTCGCAACGTTATCATCACCGAGGTAAAAAGCGCCTGTGGTCGGACGATCTAAACAACCCAGCAGGTTCAACAATGTACTTTTTCCGGATCCTGAAGGACCCATAATCGCAACATAGTCACCGGCCGGCACATCAAAGCTCACGCCGCGCAGAGCGCGCACAGTTTCGCCTTTGAGGAAGTAGGTTTTTTCGAGTTCGCGGATACGAACGGCTGTTTTTTGTAGCATTAATTAGGACCCCGCCCGCCGCCAGGACCACCGCTGCCAGGACCACCGCCGCCGCCATTTTGCATTCGTTCCATCAAGCGTTTGGTCGACGTTTCGATTTCTTCTCGCGTAATTTCGCCGTCGCCATTGCTGTCGGCCTGCCCAACCATTCCGCGAGCGCGTTCTTCCAAGCTTTCTTGTTCGCTGGCATTAATTTTTCCATCGCTATTGGTGTCGTAACGATCCATCATTCCCTGGACCATCGCCGATGGATCGAAATTGCCACCTCGACCACCGCCACGGCCCTCACCGCCACGGCCCACACCGCTGCGGCCATCACCGTCGGCCGATGCCGTCGTCGATTTAAGTGCGTCTTGTTTAACGTTTTCGGGTAATTCGATGCGGGTTTCGGCAGTGGATTCGGGCAGTTCCATCAATGATTTATAAGCACCGGGGTTCATGACAAGTTGCTCGCCAACTTTCAATCCAGATTTGACCATGACCTCACGGGAATTATCGCCGACAATTTCAATTTCCCGAGTTTCCCATTGGTTGTCCTCTTTTTTGACCAAACAGAATTTGCGGTCACCCACTCCATAAACGGTTTGAACGGGCGTCAAAACCGCCGCTTGTTCGTATTGGCTTTGGATGGAAACAGCAGCATTCATGCCTGGCTTCAAAACGACGGGCGGGTCAATAATTCGAACCATACAGGCATACTTACGAATCGATGATGGCATCCATCCGCTGGACTCAGCATATTGGTTGATTTTTGTCACAACCCCTTTGAGAACTTGGTTATTCAGCGCATCGACTTTGATTGTTGCTGGCATCCCAGGACGAATCGAGGTAATGCTCTGCTCGTTGATCAATGCTTTGACTTCCATTTTGTTGGGGTTGGGCAGACGCATCAGGATTTGGTTTTCGCGAACGGCAGCGCCTTCTTCCAGGACCCATTCTTGTTGCCCGCCGCGTCCGGATTCTTTGGCAAACACAATTTGGCCTTCGACACCTTCAGGCACAATGATCGTGCAGTTGTCGATTTGTTGCAATATTTCGGCCAATTTATCTTCTTCGACCTTAAAAGACTCCTGCGAGTTTTTCAACTTAACCACCGCCGATTCGATATCGCTTGTCAAACGTACCAGCTCTTTTGCGCGTGTGATATTTCGTAACACTTCGAGTTTCTTCTCGCCCAATTCCAAAGACAATTTGGCTTTTCGCAAATTGATTTCGGAGCGGCGAACGGAAAACTGATCAGCGTTCAATTGTTGTTTCGTGATAAATCCCTTGCTTTGGAGTTTGGTGGAGTGCTCTAAAACTGCGAGTGCTTGCAAGTTTTCTTGTTCTGCAGTTTGAATCGCCGCATTGGCGTCGTTAATTTCGTTTTGAATTGTCTTTTCATTTTGAATGAAAATACCTTCCAAGTATTCCATTTTCGATGCTTCGGCGGCTTTGAGTGCAGCGTCCGATTGAATCACAGCGGTTTGAGCATTGGCAACGGCAATTTTTTGCTGTTCCAATTCTTTCTCAAAACCCGTCTTATCGAGACGAACGAGAAAATCACCCGCTTTAACACGTGTGCCTTCAGGTGCAACTTCAATCACATTAACGGTGCCGTTGCGTGCGCGCACCTTGCAGCGAATCTCAATATTCTCGCTACTTTGGATTTCACCTTGATCGAGAACGTTGTTGATGAATTCACCTTGCCGCACTTCCGACAAAATTGGGTTGATGACGAGCTCGGTTTTACCCTTGATCGTAAATAGGTAAAAACCGCCGCCGACCAACAAAAACGCAACGATAGCCGTGATGATCAACGACGTAGCGATTCCGCGGCGATCTGATTTGGAGCGCACGTTTCCACGCTGCTGTTGATTTTTGGTTGTTTGACCATTTATTCGTTGTTGTTCAGCACCCATAACCCTAATTTCCTCTCCCTTTACCTTCCACGGCGGAATTGTACTCAATTCCCCTCAAACTCAATCGTCAAAACTCTTTACTCAGAACCAACACAACTGGCTCGACTTTGACGCCGTCCAGTGTCGGCGTTATGAAAAAACTAATTGTTCCGCCAATAGTTCGGGACCACGATCCCAAAACCATTCGACCAGTAAAATTAGCAATCAACCTGATAATACAAACTATCCAAACCGGTGTTTGAATGTCAGCGCAACTAATAATCTCTTTAGATCTACAAGTCTAACTGACGCTGTTCAGATTCACCAATCGGGATTTCGCGTCGAACTGACGTCCGATACCTACAGAAAACTCAACTTACCGTACCGATTTGCCTTACGTGGTCCCATTCTCGACGAATCCCCCAGTTGGGGCGAATCCATTAAAAACAGTCTCTTTCAGGGTTGTTTTCTAACTTTTCGATTCGCACGACGAGTTTACCCATCAGCAGTCGCTCGACAAGATTTACCCTTAAAGCACGAATTTTTGCCAAATTCGGAAAAGCTAGAATAGCAATATTACTGTCAGATTGAGCAAGAAATTAAACAGCTGATAACGGAAAAAGTATCGATAAATACTGGTTCAAGCTCCAAATGGAGACTTTTTAATAATTAGACAGCGTTGACGGGTTTTGCCGGCCAAAAGTTATCGGTCTGCTAATAATCTGCGGCCGGACGCAAAACCAGCCCTGCTCAATTACCCGCAAATTAAACAAATAACTCAGAAATTGCCGGGTACTCAGGTATAGTCTGGGTTTTGTGGAACCCACAGTTAATTATGTGAAATTTGCGCAATTCCTAAATGAAAAGGCGGTATCACAGGACGTGACTTTTACCAACTTTTCCTAACGGCGTGTCTGCCCAATAATTTAGGCTTATTCGTATTGAAACTGGCTGCCTGGCTGGCGACTGACTGGCACTTTTGTGGCCGGTGCGGGCGGGGCGTCGGTCGGATTTTGTTCGGATCCATTGCCTTCGAGTTGATTTAGTGTTTCAGGAGGCAATTGGTCCAACCATTTCTCGAATCGTTGCATTTCTGGGGGCAATGCAC
>JBGSMY010000117.1:0-3699 GCA_041739975.1 Pirellulaceae bacterium | reverse complement strand
CAACTTTCGCGATGGAACAATGAAAAGCGAAGCGTGCTGGCCGATAAATTTGAAGAACGGCAACTCAATAGTCCTAATGATTTGGCTCTCGACGGTGTCGGTGGGATTTATTTCACCGATCCACGATATGGCGACCGGGCTTCGATGGTTCTAGATTTTGAAGGGGTTTACTATTTAAACGCTCAGCGAGAAATTAGACTAATCGATCGAAACTTAAAGCGGCCCAATGGGATTGCCTTGTCACCGGACAATCAGCTGCTTTATGTCGCTGATCATGCCGACAGTAAATTGTACCGTTACGAAATCAAGAAGCCTGGTGAAGTCGGTCCGGGTCAAGCGATTGCGGACATCGGAAGCGATGGCATGACCGTAGATGGATATGGTCGACTCTTCTTGACCTGGGGCAAAGAAGTCATCGTGCTATTACCCTCCGGCGAAATCGTTGATCGGTTGGAATTTCCCGAAACGCCGACAAACTGCGAATTGTATCGAAATTGGCTGTTGGTGACGGCCCCGAAATCCGTATATCGAGTCAAAACGAACACGACCGCACTGGTCGCTCCACAAGGCGACTAATTGCAACTATCGGTGTTGTAGAAATACTTTCAAATTGCTCAAGTCGATTGGCCACGGTTGGGGAAGCTTCCCGATCCACTCCGTGTGACCTGCACGAAAGTGCGTGTCGAGTCGAATTCAACCTTGTAGGCAATTCCCCGCAACCAGTCGTACGCGCCCCCCAAAAAACGTCGTTCCTGCTTTTCGCGTTTTTTGTGGTTATATCTTTTTTACCACTTGATTCCTTGAAGATCCAAACAAAAAAATCCACTTAGCCCACCGATTTGGCCACCGTTTCGTCTGACCAACCCGGGGGCCGGTCACCGCTCCAAAATCGCCGTGCGAATCTGCTTGATACCGAGAGCTGCGAGCGCTCGGACCAACTGGTTCACCGAGTTGCTGGTAGCGCGACGATCACAGCGAATTTGAATCACCACGCGGCTGGGGTCGTTTTCCGATTCGCTTAAAACACTCTGAACGCGAGCAACTGCCAGGTCAAATGTAATTCGATTTCCGTGTTCAAACAGGTCACCTTGCGCGTCGATCGTCAGTGAAATCGTGATTGGTTCATCGATCGTCGGCGCGGCACTGACCTCTGGCAATTGAATGTGATGAGCATTAATGCGACTGATTTGCGAGACCGTCATAAAGAAAATGATCAACAGAAACACCACGTCGATCATGGGCGTCATATTAAAACCCAACGTGTGGGTATGATGGTGTTTGTTGAGTCTCATGGCGTTTTATTCTTTTTGCGGCCGAGAGGTGCCAAAATACGTTCAACGCGTTTTCCGGTTTCGGCGATCAAGGAATCGATTTTATTGCGGTAATAGCTGAGTGCGATCATCGTCGGGATCGCCACTAACAAACCGAGCAGCGTCGTGATCAAAGCCTGACCGATTCCACCCGCCAGCTCTTGAGGTTGAGCCATCCCTTCGCGAGCGGCAATTGTATTAAAGGCCTGAATCATCCCGAGCACGGTGCCGGTTAGGCCCAGCATTGGTGCAATCGCGCCGATTACATTGAGGACTTCAGTGCGCCGATAAAGTTTACCGGTTTGGTCTTCGCCAGCTTCTTCCACCGCAGCGCGATATTCGGCGAATCCAAATTCACTTGTTTGATAGCGATTGAGTCCGGCGAGAATCACCTCGGTTGCCAAACTATAATTTTCGGGGTCCTGGCAAAACTCGGTTGCCCGACGCAACTCCCCGTGGGCAATCAATCGCTCCAATTCATCGAGCACCGACTGCGGCATTATGCGTCGGCGAGTTATGGTCAGTGCGTGATCAAAAATCGAATACAGACTGACAACGGACAGCACCAGGATTGCCGAGACAATGCCAATTCCCAGCGGACCTCCACCAAATAACAGTGTCATTAAAGATGACTGGGGCGGGGTTTCCGGCTCGCGATTAGCCGGCGTATTTTGCCCACTATTTTCGGTAGCAGTATCTGCAGCGATTCCGTCCGCGGGATTTTGCGCTTCACATGCATGAGCAGGGACGAGGATCAATGATAATGCGAGTCCCACGACGGCAAGTGACCGAGCGCCTAATGACCGACCATCCTGGAAGCGTTTATTAAGAAGCTTGCGGCCAGAGGTCTTTACGAACTGAGGATTATTAAACACCGACTCCGGCATCGGAGCAGTCGTTCGCTTGAAAGTAGTTGAAAAGTCCATGCGATTGATTGATTCCCTAAAATGAAGCTGCATTTGATCCCCGCCACTTATTTCCAACTCTAAGCGGCTAATTGCAGGTAAAGCGTATTGCTAGTTTATCACAATCGATCCTTTAAAGGATGCGGGCGATTGCATAGCATTAGAATCCAGGCATCTAGGGAGAAGAGTCGATGGTCCTGAGTGGCAATTGATCCTGCTCTCTTATTGCGAGACGGAGTCAGCCTCAATGCGTGCAACCATGTCGATGGCGTGGCGAGGCGAATAGTCCGTATTTTTATAATTGTAGCGATTGTGCGTTTAAAATGACTCAGGAACTGCGTTTGACTCTGTTTCACGTCAACCTATAGTTTTCCACTCCTGATATAAGGTTTGTTGCTGGATGTTGTTGGTTTTCAAATGCCAACGTCATACCGGATTTCGGCGGCAAAACAGAATGCCGTTCCAACGAAGTGACACCTTTATATCGCTTTGATTTATCACCTGTGAATTACCAACGATTAGTGGAGAACGACAATGAATGCGCCTGCTTCCAGCACCAACAAGCCTTACTCAACCATTGTGGATTCCTTATTGCAAGAGGAATATCAAGCCGAACGATTGGAACAACGTAGCGACGAACGTATTGGTTTCAATCGCCCAGTAGCCATCCGCGTGGAACAAGGACGCTGTGCGATTTCTGGTTTCACCAAGAATTTGTCGGCCGAGGGCATGGGATTGGTACTTGATACGATGTTGCCCGAGGGCACTCGCGCCAGTTTGCGAGTTCATACGCTTAATGACGAAATTATTTGTTTCCCAGCACAGCTCGTCTGGATTGCCGCATTTGGCCACGGTTGGTTTATTTCAGGTTGGAAGTTTTTAAACGAAACGAGTGAGTAATTTCAGTCGATTGGTTGATAATAATTGATTGAATAAATGGATTTACTATGGATTTACTTGCGAGCTCCAGCAATTCTCTTCGTTGTTTTCCTACCGACCGCAGTTGACCTTGATCGGTTTATCGGTGGGTGAGATCGGTTTATCGGTGGGAGTGATCGGTTTATCGGTGGGAGTGAAAGTTTGGAGAATAGAGTTTCGCGGATGCACAGCCGGTAAGGACAGCGGTTATGTAGGTCGGCTACAGTAGGTCGGCTACGGTAGGTCAGCCTGTCCTCAGGCTGACAATCGACGACTAATTACCGGCAACTAAAATAAAAAGAGAGCTTTCTATTCCGCCGCTGAGGACAGCGGACGGCTACGGTAGGTCGGCCTGTCCTCAGGCTGACAATCGACGACTAATTTCTGGCAACTAAAACAAAGAGAGCTTTCTATTCCGCCGCTGGGGACAGCGGACGGCTACAATAACAGCGGACGGCTACGGTAGGTCGGCCTGTCCTCAGGCTGACAATCGACGACTAATTTCTGGCAACAAAAAAAAAGAGAGCTTTCTATTCCGCCGCTGAGGACAGCGGACGGCTACAATA
>JBGSMY010000080.1:0-14417 GCA_041739975.1 Pirellulaceae bacterium | reverse complement strand
GGCTTATTCCACGTCACCAAGCCAGAGGCTTATTCTACTATTTTTTTGAACAACTTATCCAATTGCGTTTGCGGCAGTGCTCGGTAGCGGCAACTCCAAACTGCCAAGCTGGTATTGAATAATTGTCGTCGATCCATCGTTCGAATTGGGGGTCGAGGCTCAGGTCACGCTGTGTATCAACAACTAGCGTTTTGCCCATCCCAGCGTTAAATGATTGCCCTTCCCGCCGTACAACTTGACCCTGTTTAATTACCATCCAAGGGAATTGGAACATCAACTCATAATTTGTATGCGGCGAGTAAACGCACACATCGGCGATCGCACCCAATTGCAAGTGTCCCCGATCGGCGAGTCCCAACAGTCTTGCGGGACCAGCTCGCGTGATCACCGCGATTTCTGCCAAGCTGTATTCACGATTGAGGTCCAACAGTGGCGATTGGTTCCAAGCGGCCGGGTTCAGTTGCCGGATCGATTCGTCACGGTATTGGCGATCCATCAACAAACGAATGATTTGGGGATAAGCTAAAAAACTGCCGCCGTTAGGATGGTCCGTCGTTAATGCAATTTGCCAAGGATTTCTTACCGACAAAAACCACTCAAGTCCAATCAGCCATTGCAACGCATTGACTCGCCTATGGTGGGAATAACGAATGGGCGAAACTCCGCAGCCCGATTCGTGCTCGCCGTCTTGAGAATACCAGGGCACATCATCGAGTCGACTGAGGTAATAACCCAGTGGCGCGTCAGCCGTCATACTAGTCGTTTGCCCAAACAGCACTTGGCCTACATCGACACTCAGTTCAGGATGAGCATTGACCCACTCCGCCAACGGTTGGACTTGGGAAAACAGACTGGACTCCTGTTCGTCGCCGCCGCCATAACTGTGAAACTGGACGTGGGCCAAATGGGCTCGCTGGCCATCAAGCAACCTCATCGTTTCCAACGTGGTCTGCCAATTACCGGGTATCCCCAGATTGTTGCCATGGATATGCAAGGGATGCGGGAGTTGCAATTCGTTGGTGGCTTGCGCCAAACAAGCAATGATTTCCGCCGGGGTTGTGTCAAAGCCGTCGATCGATTGATGCAGATCGCGGGCGTTTCCCGTACGCCGCTGTTTCCAAAGTTCGACGCCGCCTGGATTGACCAGTTTTGGGGCATAGGCACCACAACGTTCCAGCATCCAGCTCAAGAATTCTCCGGCCCGTCGAGTGTCTCGCGTTGCGGCGCACCGCATCAAATAGTGATGATTGCCAGCCAATGCAAAAAAACCCACATCGATTCCCGGTATATGCTCCAACTCGCAGTGAACCCAGCGGCTGGCACTTGGGGAAACTGCGGCATCCATCACCGTGGTGTAACCGAGCGACAAATATCGCTGGCCCACCGCATGTACTGGCGGTAACATTCGGTAGCCATCGAGACCATAAACCGCAGGTTCCCGCGGCTGATCAAGTTGATTACGCGATGTTTGTCCCGCCGCAAATAACTGTGGTTGCATCTTGCGGGCGACGTTGACTTTGGGGCCCACGATATGCGAATGCATATCAATGCCTCCAGCCATCACGATGCGCCCCGTGCAATCAATTCGAGTAATCGACAGCCCGCCTTGTTCAACGGGCGGAGGAACGATCCGTCCTCGTTGAATCCAGAGATCGGCGGTAAACGGGTCCATCCTCACGGTCGGGTCAACGAGCGTTCCACCCACCAGATGTATCAACGTGTCATCTTGAACCATGGCCACTCGCTATCGTGGCTTGCGTCGACGAAGAGCTTTAGTTGAGACCACATCTTCGTCAACTGTTGACGTTGGAAGGTCCAAGGTTAGTTGCGATTCAATCGCGGCAAAGACGACCTCGAATTGTTGGTAGTTTTGGGCAATCCGATCCAGTCGCGCTGTGACCTCGGGTGTGTCACTGTGGAGATTCAACCGGTCGATAACAATCGGACCGGATGTTTTGCGGCGAAATAGCCCTTTTGATTCGGGCTGATCTGGCCCAGTGGCTTGGGGGCGAATTATCATGGCGACTCGACTTAATCCGAAACGGCAACCTTAAAAACCAGCGTTCTAATTGCTCGTATTATAACGGATACAGCGAAAATTGCGAGTTATCGGCCGTAAATCGCCGAACTGGCAACGGTCTTTCGAATTTCAGCGGTCGTGCCCCGAATAGCGGTTGCCCCAGTCAGTGGGACTCGCAATTTCCCTCTAAAAACCAATTGTTCAAGCGTCGATATCGAACGTACTGCGCAGTATTGTGGGGATTTCGAGCGGCCATTCGAGTACCCTCAATTCAACTTCGTCGTAACAAACAAGGTTTGGCAGCATAGCGGAGAGGTCAATCGATGATTCAAACACTGAAAGCTGGTTGGCTGAGACGTGCCATCCCCGGCACTTCAGCTTGGGTTATCGCCTGCATTGGACTGAGCGTTGCCTCCGATCCTTTGAATGCCTTCGCTCAAATTCAGCGCTCATCATCGAAACCTCAAACGGGAACCCAACCTTTTGTATTTGCGGTAGCGCAAGCCAATTCGCCACGACCGATTGACGATAAATCGACTGCCTTGACTCGACTGACGCCAATCGACCCCCGGCTCGATGCGAGCCCGGTTTCGTTTGGAAACCAGCTCAATCCAGTCGCTCGCCAGAATTCTCTTGACGCCAAATCGTCTGAACAAGATCCGATAAACCAACAAGAGGAAATTGATTTAACCCAACCGCCAGAACGTCAATTTGAGCCCACTGGAAAAATCGAGTGGATCCGTCAGCGTTATCCCGACGGCAAAGTACAGGTGGAACGCGAAGTTGCCCAGGATGCGGACGGAAATTACTTTAATCACGGCAACTGGCGACTGTTCAATCAAACGGGCCAAGTATTAGCGGAGGGATTGTTCCAAAAGGGTTTGATGGAAGGTCCTTGGCAGCGTTGGCACAACACAAACGATGCAGCGATTTTTACCATCGCCCCATTCAATCAGTATCAGGCCCCCTTTTTGTCGACGGCGACCTTTCATCGCGGCAAACTCGACGGTGTTTGGAATATCTATGATCAAAATCGCCGCAAGATCATGGAGATTACTTACCGCGAAGGTCAGCGGCATGGCCTAGCCATTTGGTGGTTTCCCAATGGCGTCAAGATGCGCGAAGTGGCGTTCAATCAAGGTGTGATCGATGGACCGCTGATGGAGTGGGACCAGCAAAATAAAGCGACCCGCAATGAAGAGTACATTCGCGGACAAAAAGTCGTCATCGATTCCAAACAATTTCCCAACCAACAAAAACAATTCGAGCAATATTTCCTTGACGCCCAATTGGAACTAGATGGACTCGATCAATGGTGGGAGGCCAAGCCCGCCCCGTTCAAGTCCAAAGGCGAACGATATGCCCATGGGCCAATCCAATTGTGGTATGAAAACGGTCAACCGCAAATGTCGGGGCAGTTTACCAAGGGCTCGCGCGACGGCCAGTTCACTTGGTGGCATCGCAATGGCCAAAAGCATCTCCAAGGTCAATTTGAAGCGGGCGCGAAAACGGGCCAGTGGATCTGGTGGCATGGCAATGGATTCAAAGCTACCCAAGGGACCTATGTTACCGATTCGCCCCAAGGCGAATGGGTTTGGTGGACGGAAGAAGGGACGATCGCCTCAAGGGAAAACCTAAGCGAAGATAAAAATCGTATGCGGGTTTTGTCGCCGCCTAAATCAGACCCGGACATTGAGAAAAAACCGCTGTTACCCGCGCCTCAGACGGATATAAACAAGTCCGTCGAAGCGAAATCTGGCGGCACCGAAGCCAATTTTGACGAAGTGAAACCACTAGAGCAAGAGTTGAAAATCGAAGGTAGCCTCCCACCCAACGCTAGCGAAAAATCGGGTGCCGACTCAGATGTAAAACCGGGGACAGGTACTGAAAAACAGACTGAAAAAGCAGGCCAAAGCCCTCCGGTTGGCGATGCCACGTCACCACCCGTGCCTAACCCCGCCGGTGGATCTGGCGGCTGAAAAATTTGAATCTTGCAGAGTTTCTCTCATTTCTCTACCATCCGCCCTCGGCCTGAAGTGAGCGGAATCTACGCCGCTGTTTTGCGATTTCCAATTACCAATGGAATTGTCGAAGCAACGACTGCTAGACTCCAGCTTCCGCGCTTCGGAGCTTAGTGTTAGGTCCTTGAAATGCGAGATGGTTTGATGCGGCTGCTCCATTTAGTTTGCGTAGCAATCTTATTGTGTTCCGGATGTTCGACTTGGACGATCAGCCCCGATCGACAATTGCCGCGGCTCAATGAAATGTCGATTCCTACCGAGCAAACGCTTCGAAATTTCAGTTCGCCCGTTTACCGAGACGAACGACCGGAACGCAACGTTCTGACGGATAATTCGACGTTTCGATTTTCCGATTTGCCCGAAGTATCGTCGGTCAAGTTCGTTATGAACTCTGGTTCGGAAGTTGGTTCTGGTGTCGAGTCGATTCCACAATCGCTGACACCTATCCCAGAAAGTCAACGACAGGATTCGCACCCATTTGTTGTGGTCGAGAGTCAGCCGCTGAATTTCATCGAGTCGCCCCCGATGCAGGGAAACAAGATGTTGGCTCCGACCGAGAATCCGCGGCCAATAGACAAATTGGACAACGTCTCAAGTGAGAGTTTAGCGCCGGTTAACCCGCAGATTTCATCGAGCGGATTGGCAACGGACTCTCGGCCTGCAGAATCGCCCCAAGTCGCCCAAGTGTCGGCGGAAGTTGTTTCGGACGGCCAGAAAATACTCGAAACCAGCCCGCCCGCCGATGCCATGTTAATCGATCATCAATCGACGGCAACTACGACAGATAATCCACATTTGGATGTGAATTCGCAATCAGCGAGTGGGATGTTAGGCGCTTGGAGTATTCCCAACGTCTTGAATGTTTGCGAAATGTGTTTAAGCAGCCAACCCCCAACAAAGGCTTCGCAATCAAATGCAATTGCCAATACATGTCAAAACGGCGGCGTTATGGATTGTATGGAGTCCGGTTGTTCGAATTGTCAAAATTCTCAATCACATTCAATGAATGTTGAGGCAGCGAAACAGTCGCCTCGGGACACTGAATCGGTTACGACTTCTCAATCGAACGCGGCGTCCAGTGCGGCGGAGGGGGCGAAATCGCTCGAACCATTGAAAGTTTGTCAGGGCCAATTCTGCACAGAGATTCGAGGATACGGCCAATATGAACGATTGTCGGCGTGCGTTAGTTCGCCTGGCCAACCGATGTTGATTTATTGCGAGCTCGAAAATTTTGAAAGCCTCGCTCGGACCGATGAGCTCGGCACACAATTTGAGACACGACTGCAAGCGACATTGACGATCTACGATGTCGATGGCCAAGTCCAACAAGAAATCAAATTCCCAGAAAATGCGGATATCGCTCGAAACCGTCGACGCGATTTCTATCTGCATATTCCGTTTATTGTGGGACAATTGCCGCGAGGACGATACGAAGCGACGGTGACCATTGAAGATCGGTTAAACAAACAATCGGCTTCACTGGCCGACCGGTTACCGTTTGAGGTCCGATAGTTGCAGTTGGGAAAGATCGGTTTTAACGTGCGCGATGGCCACGTACGATGGCCGCATACCAAGAGTGAAAAAATTTGGCAAGTGCTCCTTCTGCTGCGGCAGATCCCCAATCTGAACGTCCTGGTCCCGTGACCCAATTTGCCGACTGGTTGGCCAATTGGGGACAGTTGGTGCTTGATACCCTGGTGGCTTTTGGCGACTTCAGTTTGTTTTTTGTGCGGACGTTGGTCTGGTTGTTTACTCGCTTTCCGCGTTGGGAAACCTTGTGGCCTAACTTTCACCAGGTGGGCGTGTCGAGCTTGCCGGTGATTGCACTAACCGGAACATTTATTGGCATGGTGTTGGCGGTACAAAGCTATTTTCAATTTAGGCAATTGGGGTTAGAGACACGGTTGGGGGGAGTAATTAACCTGACGCTCGTGCGTGAATTGGGACCTGTGTTGGCGGCGACGATGTTGGCCGGTCGAGTGGGCAGCGCGATGGCGGCGGAACTGGGAACAATGCGAGTGACCGAGCAAATCGATGCGCTGGCTGCCATGGGAGCGAATCCGATTCGTTATTTGGTGGTGCCGCGATTTTTAGCTTGTTTGGTGCTGATCCCAACACTAACTATCATGGCCGATTTTATGGGAGTCGCCGGCGGTCACTTTTACAGTGTGATTGTGCTGCAGATTGACTCTCATCACTATTGGTTCAACAGCGCGCAGTTTGTCGGCAACTATGACCTTTTTGTTGGCATCTTTAAAAGCCTGTTTTTTGGGGCGGCCATATCGATGGTGGCATGTTACCAAGGGTTTCACTGTTCGGCCGGAGCCGAGGGTGTTGGTCGCGCGGCGACGGCCTCATTTGTTTACGCCTTTGTATCGATTTTGGTCTTGGATCTATTCCTGGGAATCGCCTTGGACGCTATATACTTCACTTATAATCCCGAAGGGAGTCAGCTGCTGTAGCCGAGCGATCCAGATTTCATGATTGACCAACTGTACGAACAACAAACGCCGATACTCGAAGTTCGCGATCTGCTGGTGCAGTTTGGCGCCCAGCGAGTATTGCGCGGGATTAATCTATCGATTCCAGCGGGACAAACGTTAGTTTTGCTCGGGGAAAGTGGCTGCGGAAAGACGGTGTTGTTGAAGACGATGATTGGATTGATTCCGCCCACGAGTGGCAAGATCATTTTCGATCAACAAGACATCAACGAGTTAAACGAACGCGACCTGAGTCAATTGCGATTGCGATTTGGGTATGTATTTCAGAATGCCGCTTTGTTTGACAGCATGACCATTGCGCAAAACGTTGCATTCCCATTAGCTCAGCATACACGGTTGCCGGCCGCCCAAATTCGCGAACTGGTTTTGTCGCGATTAGCGGAAGTCGGTTTGCCGCACAATGTGATTTACAAGAAACCGGCAGAGCTGTCCGGGGGAATGCGAAAGCGAGTTGGTTTGGCGCGAGCATTGATCATGAATCCCGAGTTGATTTTATATGATGAGCCGACGACTGGCCTGGACCCAATCATGTCAGATGTCATCAATCAATTAATTTTGCGAACACGGCGCAAGTCGCCAGTTACCAGTATTGTGGTGACACACAGTATGGACACGGCTCGTCGAGTGCCGGACCGAATTGTGATGTTATATCCGTCAATGCGGTTAGATCCGGATGAACCACAGATTGTTTTTGACGGTTCACCCTTGGAACTAGAACAATCGCCAGACCGTCGCGTCCGTCAATTCGTTAACGGCGAAGCCGGCCAGCGACTGATGGAGATGATTACCGAAAGCAATTAGTAGCACGATTGGCCTCAACTGGTTTCGAGAAAAGACAGTAGCACGATTGGCCTCAATCGTGTTTGATTTCCAAAAAACAAAACAACATCCGACGAACAACGCCCATCGCTTAGCAAAACATGGACGAACGACATTTACAATTACGAGTTGGCCTCTTCGTACTACTTGCACTAGTAGTACTAGCAATACTTGTATTTTTACATAGCGAGGGGTTCCGCAGTCAGTATACGATTTTCGTCAAATCTCGTTCGGCACCTGGAGTTATGAAAGACACCCCCATTCGCAAGAACGGCATCTTGATCGGCCGAGTGGGCAGCGTCAAAACGCAAGACGATCAAGTCGTAATTGTGATGCGAATTTACGAGGATGAAATCATCTACGCCAACGAAGTTTGTAGTATTGGGACAGACACGTTTTTAGGTGATTCGGCCATTGAAATTGTTCCTTTAGCCCCTAACGAGCGAGGTGAACGGTTGCCGGAGGGAGCAACATTAGGGACGGTCAGTATCAAACGCAATCCACTGGACATCATTGATGTGGCCATCAATTTAGAGACCAAAATCACCGAGACGTTGACGGCGGTTCGGCAAGCCAGCAGTTCGATTGAGGAAGCCGGTCAAGGGTTTCGGCGCGTGACCGATCAAGTGTCGGATGCGCTCGGTCAGGACGACAGCGACTTTAAGACCATGCTCCGAGAGTTCCGCGAGATGAGTCAAAAAGCGCAAGGCGCACTCGACAATTTCAATAAGTTGTTTGACGGCATCAATGAGGTGGTCAGCGATCCGGAATTGCGACAAAAGCTCAATGAGACGGTCAACAAGCTGCCAGAAATTTTTGATGAGTTTCGTTTGACGATTGCGGATACTCGCGAGACGATCAATTCGTTCCGCGAGATATCCGGAAGTGCGGGGCGCAACCTTGATAATTTGGAGTCGTTTACCGGTGCACTGAAAGCGAACGGTCCTGAGATCTTGGAACAGATCCGCACCAGTGTCGGTAATATCGATGCGATGATGGAACAGGTAAAACAGTTTTCCAAATCGCTATCGGGACTCAACGATGGCAGTGGCACGTTGGGCAAGTTGCTTAAAGATCCGGCACTTTATAATAATGTCAATCAAGCGGCGGCGAATATTAAAGACATTACCATCCAACTCGAGCCGCTGATGAACGATTTGCGGATGTTTGCCGATTCGATTGCGCGAGATCCGCGACAGTTGGGCGTTAAAGGGGCAATGGATAATCGTCCCCTGGGTACTGGCCCTAAAGAAAATGTCTCTGGCCGCAATCAAGTGATTCGGGAGTAGTTTGCTGCCGGCGTGGTTACGTGCGTGGCTGCCGGTTTTTAACCGGCAGGTGTGGTTACCGGCGTGGCTGCCGGTTTTTAACCGGCAGGTGTGGTTACCTGCGTGGCTGCCAGTGTTCGACTGGCAGGTGTGGTTTGAGAGTCCCCCCGCCCCTATTTTGGTGACCGACGAAAATAGGCCATAATCGTGCCGTTGTTATCGCTCAATTCGGTCCAAGAGTCTTGGCACCGAACGTAGAGCGACCCGTTTTCAGGTGCTGTAAAGGTTCCTTGCTCGCCCAATTCAAAAGGGCTGGTCAGATAATAATTACCGTTGTGTTCCGATTGGATTACGCCGACCAATCGACCTCGCCCGCCCGGACCACCTTGCGCCGTCAGTTCGTCACCGTCAGCACTGATTTTCCAGGTGCCCTGGCAAATGTAATCATAAGAATCATCTGCAGTGACCTGGACACCGGTAGCGTGCCAACCACCGGCCGCTTTGACTTCGACTTTCTTTCGACCGGCTTCGGAAAGTGCTTCGGCTTTGGTCCAATCCCACGCACATAGGTCGACGCGATAACCCGATCCCAGGTTGGCCACAAATTCGTCGTACTCAAAAGCGATTTGTGAGCGGCGTTTTCCGAAAACCGATTCGAAGGTAAATTTTTCTTCGTCTTTCATCATGGCCAGTCCCAATTTCTTGAAATCGCTGGCGTAGTTTGGATTGCTGCACAGCAAGTGACAAACGGCCCAGCGCCAAGCGTATGCTTTCCAAGAGTCGCCGGTGATCTCGCCCGCTTTGACGATTTCATTGAAATCCTTTTTCTCGGAAGTCGTTAAGTAATCGATTACAACGGGGTCGATATTGACTTCGAGTTGTTCTGGTCGCCAGTACTGACCAACTTCGGCCATGCCTTCGGCGTACCAGATGGGCCCGGCCGAGCCAAACGTTTGACCGCAAATGGCGTGCACGGCTTCGTGTTGGCAAACTCCGTGGCTATCGCAAGAGTAAACGACGGCTTTGTGTTGTCGACCATTGGTCGCGGTTGCCGTAACGCCAGCACCTTCATCGATTTTCATCATCGCAAAGGCTGGCAGTTGTACGGGCCAAGATCTCAAGTCGCGGACGACGTAACATTCAATCGGTTCGCGGGGGCGAGTTCCATAATAACGGCAAATCAGCGTGAACATAGTTTCAAGTTTTGCCAACAGGACTTGGGCATTGCGCTCGGAGAGATCGGTGATCAGGATAAAATGTTCGCTGCGAACTTGGCGAGCCGGTGCAGGGTCATCTGACAAGTGACTAAATTTTTGCTCGAGTTGGTCGTGAAAAGAAGTAGTAGCCTTTTCGCGTTTAGCGGTCAGCACTACTTTGATCTCCCGGATGACTTGATCACCCGTTGAGAACTTGACAACTTTCATTGCCTCGATCGTATCGCCCGGTACGACTCGACTCAAACGATTTGAATTGAGTTCGTAGGTGCCAGCCTCATCGAGGTTGATCGTCAATCGTTCGTTGCGGGAGACTTTGGATTTCTGAACGCGCAAGGTGACTTGGTTGGCGCCGATATTCACAGCGCGGCCAGTGACTTGGCAAGGCACAAACGCTTCCCCGTCGGCCGCGTCGATGCCTTCGACAAGCATTTGTTCCAAAGGCACGTCGACAATTTTCAAGTTCTTTACTGGTGCGCCTTGCTTGCCAAAACGGTTGAGTTCAACATCGAATTTAACCACCATGCCTTTTTCAATCAGCGACAAGGGCAGGGTGCCGTTGACGGCGATTTTGGCCGGCAAGGCAACGATTAGGTCTTTCCCTAATGTTAGAGCGTCTTCGTCGGCATCTTGGATTTTAAAGGTGGTGATCGTGCCGGAATCTGTTTCCACGTCGATTTGACCCGGGCGCATGGCACGGATCGTACCTTTGGCATCGAATTCAGATTCTTGGCGAATTCGTTGCTGGGCATTCGCTGAATGCGGGGGGATTGTGAGAATTGTCGCGACGAGGATAACGAACATCGACAGCCAAGTGGATAGGTTTGGCCAAAAAATTTGCTTGGTCATAGGTGGGAAGCGACCATTACATGAATGTGGAGAACCCATGGGAAAAACTCCTTGGACAGTGTAAGTGTTAGGGAGACATCGGCAAGATGGAAATTGACTATGTCGCCCGTGTGTTCCAATGATTGTTGCATTGGACCGCCGAATTATACGACATGGTTAAGGCCAGCGGCAATGAAAATTCAATGCACATTATCGAAATAATCGGTCCAAAACGGCCGTTTGCTGGAAACTAGTGTGATTTTCAATCGCGAACGGCGAGTGCAGTTATCGGCAAAAGTTCATTTCGTCGGTAAATCTGGCGATTCAAGGTTTTCAACTGCGAACCTGATTGTTAAAATGCTTGTCTCCAGCAGCGAAGGCGCAATTCGCTTGATGGCCGAGTGGTGCAATTGGCAGACACGCCAGATTTAGGATCTGGTGCCTTTAGCTTTCTAAGAGTCCTTCTGACTCAAAAATACCCCGATAATTACGGGATTTCCTGACCGCTCTGTTGTTTTTCTCTTTTCAAAAAAAAGCCATCAGTGGCACAAAAGTGGCAACGTTGAATTCGCGTTGGAATTCTGTCGAGTGACTGTCCGCCAGTCATTTCATAAGTTCAGAGTTCTAACACGAAAGGTGCCACCATGGCTTGGATTCAAACTGACCCATCTGGGAACTTCCACATCAGCTTTCGATTCGGCGGCAGAAAATACAAACGCTCGCTGAAAACGAAAACCCGCAAACAGGCTGAGCTCAAAAAGTTACGGCTTGAAGAAACGGTTGGCCTGATTGAAGCAGGGCGAATTGAATTGCCCCCGAATTGTGACTTGCCAACATTCTTGCTTTCAGAGGGAAAGCTTGAAGGCAAACACGTCATTCACTTGCGTACCCGTTGTCTATCCGATGTTTGTCTTTGCTGCCCACACAGGGGCAAGACGCAGTGAAATCATGCGGTCGCAGTTGGTTGACATTGGATCGGACATCATCACCATTCACGAGCGTAAACGAAAAAAGCGATTACGCACGACTCGAATGGTTCCCATTTTAGGTCGATTAAGAACAGCACTTGATGAATGGTTTGCGATCTAACCGCCAAGCATGTTTACCATTTGCCATGCGGGTGGCTACCGTTGCCGCCTCAAATCAGGTGATCCGATCGAAGCAACACACGCCGACAAGTACTTCGCAAAGACCTTGGCAGACAGCAAGTTTGCCCACCTTCGTGGTTGGCACGTCTTCCGTCACTCGTTCTGTAGCAATTGTGCTGCAAAGGGAATCGATCAACGAGTGATCGATTGTTGGGTGGGGCATAAGCATTGCTCAGAAAATCGATAAGGAGTCTGCAACATTGGAGTCGTCGAAACAGACTCCACCGGCAAGCGATAATTCGGTTGTCGATGTGAATGATGAAACTGATTCAGCTTCAGAACCAAAATTCACAAACAAAAACTCAGAACGACGAAGTTCAAGAAATTCTGTGAGCTTCCAAAGTACTGATGAATTGCAACGCCTGTTGTCCAAAGCAACGGTTCAAAAGACCGTGCGGTTTCAACCGAGGCTAATTGCTCAATTGGAAACAAGGATCAAACGCCAAGAGGCTGGGGGAGATAACCCACCGTCTTTCCAGCAGATTCAAAATGAGGCATTAAAGTTCTGGCTGGACGAGCATGGAGCCAGATATTTCGCGAGGTCGGCAAAAAACTAATTCAACGTGACGTAACGCCGCAATTCGGTTACAATGAGGTTAGTTGGCATCGAAGGGAGAATTCAAGATGACAGATAGTGACTTGCAACAATACGTTAATCAAAAAATTGCTAGTGGTCAGTTCGGCACAATCGAAGAGTTTGCTACTGAAGCCATTCGAGTCTATCGCAAGTTGGAAGGCGAGTATGGGGAACTCCGAGCGCTTGTTCAATCGCGGATTGCCGAAGCGGATGCTGGGCTGTCGACTTCAATGAATATGGCAGCAATCAAAGAGCAGTTAATGAGAGAGTTTGACGCTGCGGACATCAATGACTAATGCCAACAGTATTACAAACAGCGGGAGCGCAAAGCGACCTTCTTGAAATCGGCCGCTACATTGCGCGCGAAAGCCGAAGCTTAGATATTGCTTTGAACTTTCTCGACAAGATTGAGCAAAAATGTTCTCTCTATGCTTCACAGCCCTTGATGGGAACTCCTCGGTTTGATCTGGGCGACAATGTTCATTCATTTCCTGTCGACAAGTATGTCGTATTCTATCAGTCGCTTGCGGAAGGAATTCAGGTTCTGTTAGTAGTTCATGGCTCCCGAAATTTGCCGCCTATTCTTAAAGAGCGGCTGGGTGAACCAAATCGCTAAAAAGAGCTAATTTGTTTTCAGTCGGACATCGGCGAGGTATCGCCATCTTACACTTGCGGACGAGTGACCGCAGTTTCGCATAACGCTTGAATCCCGCTTACGACGCGGCTTAAATTTTCTTGGCATTAAGCTGTTAGGCTTGACAGAAATAGCTTTGTTTGAGTGAATCGAATCAAGTTTATGATTTCAGAAATTACCATCGCACAATACCTTGAATTCGAATGGGACGCTTGGCGAGCGAGGACCGAAGCGGGTGAGGCGACCTTTCAGGGAAGCTATCGACTTTGGCGAGAGATTGTTGAAACTACGACCGAAGAAAAAACGCGCGAAGGTTACAAAGTTATTTTGGTTGAGATTCGGCTCGCCGATTTTCTTGCTTGGGCGAAACGTACAAATCGAGGAACCGATTCCTCAGCTCGTGCCGCCTATATTGGCTTAATGGCGAGTGCCCAATAGTTTCCGTTTCTTTGCGAACAGACTCTTTTCATCCATCTGTGAACCGCTGGCAAAATACTAAATGTCCACAACAGGAAAAGGGTATTTCGTCTGGGGTGTGAAAATCAAAGGTTAATGGCTGAGATGCCGATAAAATTCCGTTAACCCAAGGTTTTCAAGCGTGAACCTCCTTGGTAAACTAGGCGTCTTGGTTGTTGGCCAATTTTGGTGCAACTATGCCAAGAACCACAAGCGGCTGAGTGGCGGAACTGGCAGACGCGCATGATTTAGGATCATGTACCGTAAGGTGTGCAGGTTCGATTCCTGTCTCAGCTACTGGAAAAAGGCTCATTGCAAACCGGATTTGCGATGAGCTTTTTTATTGGATCTTTGAAGCGCTAGACACTTTTCTAGATCCGCAACGTCCAAAATTCGGTGGCAGAACAGTGGCTGGATTGACAATTTAGAGTCACTAGATACCCTATCTACATCCAACGCGAATTGAATTAGAGCCCACAGAAGACGAGGAATCCAACGAGTAGTCAATCGAGTCACAATGCACTCTTTTTGCTTTAGGATCTGGTGCCGCAAGGTGTGCAGGTTCAAGTCCTGTCTCGGCTACTGATGGTGCTCAGCGGTGCGCCGTGCTGCGCCGCAACGCCGCTTTTTTCAGTGTTTCTCTTGCCACCCTTCTCGGCGTTTCTCGCCAATTCTGGCCGGTGCGTTGTACGTCTGGTTGTACGCTTGATGGTCGCCATTTCCGCGGGCTCCTCGTTCGCTTGCTCAACGCGTACTGTACCATCAACGTGCACTGTACCATCAATACGCACTGCATCATCAAAGCGCACCGCGTCATCAAAGCGCACCGCGTCATCAAAGCGCACCGCGTCATCAAAGCGCACCGCGTCATCAAAGCGCACCGCGTCATCAAAGCGCACCGCGTCATCAAAGCGCACCGCGTCATCAAAGC
>JBGSMY010000014.1:0-29321 GCA_041739975.1 Pirellulaceae bacterium | reverse complement strand
ATTTGCGGCAACCGCCGCTGAGGACAGCGGCGGCTACAGTACTTGCTGCAACCGCCGCTGAGGACAGCAGCGGCTACAGTACTTGCTTCAACCGCCGCTGAGGACAACGGCGGCTACAGTATTTGCTTCAACCGCCGCTGTGGACAGCGGCGGCTACAGTTAACCAAGAACCGAAACAAATTCACTTTCGGCAAACCATTGGTCTAAACTAAACACGCCATCTTGGTCGACTTGCACTGTGTCGTCGACCAAACGCGATGAAACTAAAGTCCCCAGTTCAATCGAGTTTGGTTGGGAGGCCACAGGAACGACACTATCCCCACGGGCAACCGAAAGTTTTGATTCAACTTCGGAGCCACTTGTGACTACCGATTGAACTTGAATCGGAAGTTGTTTCATTGCTGGTAAAGTTACAACGGCCGCATCTACCGCTGCCCAATAACTTGGATTCAATCGTTGATCAGATAATCCGCTACGTCCGGTAACAGTTTCAGCATCGGCCAAAGTTCTTTGCGGAGCCACGGGCGCTCCACCAGTTGCCTGGAGTGCGATATAGCCGACGGTTTCAGTACCGTGCGTCATTTCCGTGTCGAATGATTGTTCTTCTTGCAAGTAAAACGTGGCGGTAGTTGACGTCAAAGCGGTTTGACGCACGACATAGGGATCCGTGCCAAAGGCCGAGTTGCTATTGGCCAAAAAGATCGGCGTACCGCTAAACGATTGCGTAAAATTCAAATCATAGGTGGCATCGGTAACCGCACGTGGTGTGACACCCGCTTCAAAAATCATTCCATCGGATGTGCCGGTTCCCGGAGTCATGGCAATATAACTGAAGAACTCCGTTCCATGCAGATCGTTAAATGACTCTTGTTCTTGCAAACGAATTTGGAAGCTATTGGTCGAGGCATTGCGGATTCGTGTCGTTACGTCATCCGCACCATTGGCACTGGCCACAGTTGCAACAATCGCTGGAGTAGCACTCAAAGGTGAATCAAAGGTGATTGTTTTCCACGAGCTGGTCAAGGTTGACGTTCCGGCGACTAGTGTTGCTCCACCGGACAATGTGTGAGTACCTGCTTCAACAACAAAGTAGCTAACCTCTTCGTTGCCGTGCAATCCATTGAGGTAGTTCCATTCATTGTATTGAATTTGGAAACTATTGCTGGTCACGTTGCGGATTCGCACAATACCAGGGTCGAAACCATTGTTCGACGCGGGTCCGGCCATCACTACCGGATTTCCAAACGTTTGGCTCAAATTGATGGTTTGCCAACCATGAGTTACGGTGGAAATCACACCACTTTCAAATGCGAAGCCCGATGGGCCAGGTGTGACAACGATATTTGCATTGTTAATGTCAAAGAAAATATTGCCGGTTCCACGAATCATGATCCGGCCTTGGTTGGTCGCGATATTTGGTACCACAATATTGTGCGATCCGTCATTGCTGACTGCCGAAGCCAATACGGTGTCAAAAGACGTGCCGCCATTGCTGGAGAATAGAATGTCGACAAATGGTGTATTAATAGCGCCCGCATTCGTTCCAGACACTTCCCAGGTCAGTGATTGAGCTGAATTACCCGTCCAGTTAGTGGCCGTGTTTTGGCTGGTCATCGCAAAACCATTACCACTGTTGACAACCGTGATGGTCATGTTGTCATTGTTCACGCCACCACCACCCGAACGATTGTCACGAATGGTGACGCGGAAATTTAAATTGCGGTTGGTCAACGGCAATTTTTCCGCATTTGTCGAAGTGTTGTTCAAAACGTTGGACAGCTGCGGGAAATATCGGGTTGGACTAGCGGTTGCTGGACGCGATCGGAACAATGGTCCCGATCCATTGTCAACTGCATTCAAGTCCCGTTGCGGTCCCAAATCGCGTTGTTCCCAATTGTAAGTCAACGCATCCCCCGCGTTGGCATCGGAACCTGATGCCGTCAAGAAAAATGGCGTTTGATCTGGAATCGTGTAGTTAATACCAGCGTCAACCGTGGGGATCGCATTGCCAGTATTGATTTTTACCGCTGAATTAAATCCAGGTCCTGATGATACGTAACTTCGAATTTCTTCGAAACTTATGAAATGAAAATATGCGTCACTATTCGATTGCAAATTGTCATTCCCGCAGATTCCAGCGTAGGCCATGATCGTCGAACCGCTGCCCAGTTCATAAGCGGTTGAACCGTTGCGATTGCCGCCAGCACAACTGCCGCTGTCGCCGTTAAAGGTGTGGTTTGCGCCAAATTGATGTCCCATTTCATGGGCCACGTAGTCGATCGTAAACGGATCGTTGATCGGAACATTCGATCCCGTAACACCCTGGGCCTTAAAGCCATTTACACCAACGACCCCTAACCCCGCCACGCCACCGCCACCGGTGCTAAACACGTGACCAATATCGTAATTGGCATTCCCAATTACCGAATCTAAATTGCTCTGGTTCTGACCGAGCATCGTAAATCCGTTATTGTTGGTATACGGATCCGATCCACCGTTTGTGTAAACGATCGAACTGTTGTTCGCTACCAATTGCATCCGGATCGACACCTCGACCTCGTATACCCCTGTTACACGATTAACTGCCGTTACGATTGCAGATTGGCCAGCATTAACCGTGCCGCCATGGAATGCCGTGTATTCGCCGGTCGCGGCAAGTGCAAGATCATAAACAAACAGCTGATCGCCCGCAGATAAGAATGGCTCAATCCGTCCATAAACGTTGTAAAGGCTCGGATCAATGGTCGTTGGCAAGCCATTTACATTGTCTTGATTCAGACTGCCAACTTTGGCGTTCTCGTAAACGGAGTCAATTTTTGACACTACGGAACATGCTCCACAGCCGCAACTCGAACACTCATCTTGATGTTCGTTATCAAAACTCTCAGCGACCGCCAAAAAATCTCGTTTGAAATAACTCATATAAATTGAGTCATTCAAGTGATAATAGGGGTCAACATAATACGACCCATTGGGTGACAATACTTGAGCATGGAATCCTTGTTCGGTCACATCCAAACGAACGGTTGCCGCCGCATCATCAATACCTTGTCCACGGTAAGTTTTAATATCAGGAAATTGAGCAGCCAATTCCGGTGCCATGATCGGGGCTTCGACCACATGAAATCGGTCAAATCCACCAGTCGGATTCGGTATCGAAAATACAAGTGCTCGCTCGGCGGCCGGCGTAAATTCCAATGGAGCTTGCTGCAAATCGTTGCGAATCGCAGCCATACTCAATTGATACAACTCAAAATTACTTGCCTGCAAGTAATTAGTCCCTTGGATCTGAGTCACTTGAGCAAGGTCAGTCGATTGCCAATAGTCAGGAGCAAATCCGACCACACTTGCCAAAACTTGACGAACCTCCAACGACTCATAGTTGAAATTCAATGCTGTTTGTTTAGGTTGACGCCTTGTCATCTCGGCTGACTCCTTAAATGTATCGATGTAAATTTGAAAAGACCGACTGCCGTTGATCCCCGAAATCTCAATCCCAGTCTAGGCAAACGCAATCTAAATATGAGACAGAATCCAAAAACCTGATCGTTTTCTGACTACAAAATAAATCAAACGACTCAATCGAGAGCCGCCCTGGGAGAAACAAGCGTTTATTATCAATTGCAGAAAATAGATTGTGAACCCCGCAAATCGGCAAAATCAACAAAATTGTCAAGAATTCACTAGCCAATTGCCCTTTTGCCGTTATTCACGAAAAATCCCGAAAAGTCTTCGGCTCCTGCTGCCAAACTAGGAAGTCAAATGATAGACTCGGTAGTATAGGCAAAATGTCCGACCCGGTGGTTGGCGGCCCATTTGTTCTCTTGATTCATCCTTTTCTACGGCGCAATGGCTGTTATGATCCAAACGAAACGCATCTGCCTGGTTGTTGTTCTGGTTGCAGGTTTCTTTTGTTCTTTTATTTCACCGGCGTTCAGTTCCGATACTGCACGGCAATTGCAATCTGCCGTCAGGCGAATGAACGACTGGTTGGGGAATAGCGACAAAGCTGAAGGCTGGCGACGCGCTTTATTGCTTCATACGCTGGATACACAAACCGCAAAAGCCGAACACGCGGATGTGAACCGTTTGCGCGAAATCTTGGCTCGATTCGAGGCGGGCTCTCCTGGTCTCGAGCATCCGTGCTTTGTCGAAGTTCGCAACGCACTGCGCAATCATTTGCAATTATTGACCGCTGCACAAAACGTAGACATTACAGCCAGTTTGACTGAAGGAGCTACCGCATTTCGCCCGATTACAGCGGCGGAAGTCCATCAATTGCGGGATCGCACCATCCATGCATTGCAACTCATGAAACTGCATTACCAAGGAAACTACCATGCACTGTCCAACGAGAAGTTGTTTGCCAAAATCGAATACGATTCGATGGTCGAAACCTTGCAGAATTTCGACGTTAACCCATTTCTCGCGGGAGTTGGTAATGATGATCCGGCGATTCGAACCGCACGCAATGAGTCGTTTGGAAAAATCAATCGCTTGGTTCAATCTTTGTCGAGTGTTGCTATAGATCACAGTGACGAATATTTCGTAGCCAGCCAACGAGCTTTGGACAAATTTTTGCGCGCGGCTTTTTATGCCTCTGACCGAAACGCATCCACCGAATTCAATTCACAAATCAGTTCGATTCGTAACGCCTTGACTCGAATTGGCGGCGCTGAAGATCGCCCAGCCCGCATCGAGCTGGGTAATGCTCTAGGATGGCTAGAATACGCTTTACAGTCTCCCGAACTCGTTATGGCGATCCGCACTCAATATACGATGCCCAATGGTAATCTTCTGGTTTCACGAAACCTTTTGCAACAACTCGCCGCCACCGCTCGCTGCGAACAACGCCCGGTCGCCGAGTACATTTTGGGCAGATATATCCAGGGTTCTGCGCTGACAAACACTCAAGTCTCAGTGGATCTTATTGACGATCCCAATCAAATTTCAGCCAGCTTGCACCTCAACGGTCAAATTCAATCAGATAATTTTACTGTACAAGGTCCGATCACGGCCTATACCGGTTCCAATGGCGTTTTTGAAGGCCGGCGATCGCTGCTGGGGAATGTCAACGGATTCTACGAAAAAGAACCTTATGTCGCCGCGAATCTGCAGTCATTTTACAAAGGCGTAAATGTAAGATGGCGAATCGTCGACCGCATTGCAAATAAACAATACGAAAAAGATAAACATGTCAGCGAAGGAATTGCTGCGGCGCGCGCCGAACGCCGTATCCACGATGAATTCTCACAGCAATCGTCCACACAAATCACCAAAGCCAAAGGCGAACTCGGTTCGCTGATCGAAAAGACTTACAATTATTCGCGCTGGGTACCACCCGTTGGATTGTTTAGCCGCAACGATTCGATTCGCGGAATTGTCAACAAAACCGATATGTTCCGTCTCGGGGCAACGACGCCCCCGGTCGCCATATCAGCTCCACGGGATGTTCAGTTTCAAGTTCATGAATCACTATTAACGAATTTTGCCGATCCGCTTTTGGCTGGAAAAACCTTTACCAATCGCGAACTTGCCGACCAAGTCGAACGAATCACGAATAAAGTCCCAGAGTTCTTAGTGGAACGAGAAGGCGAAGACCCCTGGTCGATTCGTTTCCCGCCAACACAAGCCGTGCGTGCGGAAATCGAAGATCAACAACTGGTTGTGTATATTACTGGTCGCGGTTTTACCCGTGGTGACAATAATATTCGCGGAGGCTTGATCATTCGCGTTGTAATGGCCGTCGTTAACGAAAATGGACGTTGGTACGTCGATCGTATTGGCGATGTTACTATTGATTACGAAGACCCAAGTGAAGTAACCGCTCCCTTGTCAGCCTTCAAAAACTTCTTGGAAAAGAAGGTCAACACGCCGCCAGAAACCGATGGCCCTACTCCGGAGGAACGGATCGAACTGCCCCCAAATTTGATTCCCTTAGAACAAATTGCCGATGTCAAAAACAGAGAGATCGCCAGCAAAATGATCTTGACCCAATTTAGTGGCGATCAAGGTTGGTTGAATTTAGGTTGGACTTATCGCGGCAATCCCCAACAATCGCTGGTTATCGATTTGCCGGCAGTGCATCGGGAAATTATCAACAACCAAGACCCCGCACTGCGCGGAGCGGATACTCAACCAACGCCTGATGAATAACGCGGTCATTCGACGATTTGTCGCTTGACGCGAAACCATTTGCCGGCCGCATGGTTTGAGCGGTACGGTTTGAACGGTTGGATAACTATCTTGACGGCAAGGATACTTTTAGCGATCGCTGGCATTGCGACTTTACTTAAATACGTCATTGCCGCTGAGGACAGCGGCAACTATTATTTGCCGCTGCGGACAGCGGCAACTACATTTTTTGCCGCTGGGGACAGCGGCAACTACAGTAAGGCAGCTAGAGTTATCTAGGCAGCCATCTTTTTTCTCACCAAGTGCTCATAGATTTGAACGACCTCGTCGCTCAAGCGATCGGTGGCAAACTTGGCGAACGCGCTGTCGCGCCCGGCGGTTGACAAACTCTTACGCAATTCGGGATCGCAATATAACTGATCAATCGCCTGAACTAAGGCCTCGGGGTTTCGCGGCGGAACCAAAACCCCAGTGCGGCGGTTATCAATGATTTCAGGCAACCCGCCCGTCGCACTCGCAATTACCGGAATCCCCGCAGCCTGAGCTTCCACGGCCACCAAACCTAATGGTTCTTCAATACTCGGTACGACCAACAAGTCCATTGCGGCAAGATACTCCGGCACGTTATTGCGTCTTCCCAGCCATTTTACACGATGTAATAGACCTTGCCGTAACTGAAATTGTCGCAATTTTCTGACATAGGATTCGTCTCGATGAAACCGACCTATAATCACCAGTTTCAAGTCAGGAATTCGCCGAATCAATTCGGGCAATGCTTCAAACAAATACCGGTGCCCCTTACGTTGAATTACTTCACCGATCACACATACCACAAAATTTTCTGGCTTTAATCCCAACTCGCCGCGGATGCGGCGTCGACTGTTGGCCGGAGGGTGTGCAAACCGGTCCAGATCAACGAAACAATGAATGGAACGGATCTTGTCGGCAGAAACGCCATTAATGCGTCTCTGAAACGCTTCGGTCGATCGCGAATTAGCGATCACGAAGTCATTGAATCGCCAATGCAATTGAAAGTATCGGTTGTGGGCTGTGGCAACGACCGGGACGCCCGTTTGCAACCGCATCAAGATCCCGAACATATTGGCGCGACTCATGTGACTATGAATCACATCGAACTTTTCCTGCCGGATCCATTTGGCTGTTTTCCACAACTCAAAGGGCGGAAATCGATTCATTTCCGATTCACGCTGCAGCACTTCCGGCGCCAATTGATCGCGCAGCCACGAACCTGGCCGTATTAACATATGGACTTCATGCCCACACCGCACCAATTGCTCGCTCAACAGTTTTGAATACATCACGGCGCCGTTGACTTCACGCCCTGATACCAATTGCAAGATCTTCAAACTGACCTTACCTTCCTTGGTTGCCTAAACTTCCGCTAGTGACTCGCGATAGCCTCCACCAATTTACTAGTCGACGTCACCGCAAGAATTTACCAGCTATCGCGAAAAAAGTCCATTTTGATTTTTGAATCAGTCAAGCCACGAAAATCCGCTTAAGGCTGCAAAAAAATCGACTCCTTCGCCCTTTGGAATCCCCAAAACCAGACACTTTCAACTCACCACAACCACGCCACAACACCCTCACTTCCTGATTCCGCCCACCCCAATAACCCCGACAGTTTGCTAGCAAAAGGGAACATGTGATGACAGAGCGTTGATCGGCCGCGATTTTCATGCTCGCAATCAATTAGGGACAATTTAAAAGGGTAGAATGCGATTGTTGCGGACCGACCGAACGACGTATCAGACTTTAATTTCAATCGCTTCGCCTAACGCAATCGCAGCGGCGGCAATTCCAGTTGCTTAATGCAATCGAGTTTGAGGTTGGCAACGGAAGCCTCGTCCAAAAATTGTTGCCGAATTGATTCGATGCATTCGCCAGATACTCCGTGAGCGCCGGGCACTATCACATGCTCACTATGGGTAAAGTGCTGTTTGATCATTTCTCCAAACCGTGGTGAAATCACCGGATCGATAGTCCCGGAGAGGATTAGTACCGGCACCTCGGAAGATACGGGCTCACCAAATCCCTCGGGCAACTCCGATCGCGGCCATTGATCACATGCGGCCTGTTGTTGCCGAATCCGACTATCACCCAAAAACGTATTTTGGGTGACGGCGGCAATTTCCGCAGGATTAATGCGATCGATATCCTCGGCAGCGGTTACGCACAATAACATGCCCATGGCAATTGCGTCTCGCAAATCTCGATTTCGATTAATGGCATTTGCCAAAAACGGATCAAAATTCCCTCGGGCCGCTTGGCTAATTAGAAACGGGATTTGGCGGCTGGTATTCAATGAATACATCAGCGATCGTAAACTGGCCGTAAACGAATCTCGCGACAATTCCAACAGTTGACCCTGAAATACAACGACAATTGGCCCTTGATCAAATCGCTGTAATAGTTCGCTCCATTGCTTGCGCAGCTCAGGAAACGCTTGCCGATACTCTGCGGTTGATTCCACTTCTGCGAAAATTAAATCCAGGGCCCGTTGGGCTTCTGAGGCGTGGTATAGTGGGTTAATAAATTCGAGAGGTGCGACGCCTTCGAGAATCGCCGAACGAACCGTTTTTCCGTGTTGTCGAATGTAAACGAGCGCGGCCCGAGTTCCATACGACGATCCTACCAAATTAATCCGTTCGTAGCCCAGTGCTTTCCTTATGTCATTGAGGTCATCCATGGCGGCACACGTTGAATATTGGGTCAAGTCGGCTGTTTGGCTCAGCACGATGCGGGCTTGATGAACTTGCTCTGGCAGTGGAAACGGTTCCATAAGTTGTTGGTGCGTTGGAGCCAAGGCGGATTGTGGAAAGGCGAGTCGATGATTTCCTGCGGTCCCTCGTTGAGACACCAATACTACATCGCGATGTTTTCGCATCCAAGAATTCTCAAAAGCAAAGCGCATTTGGTTGGCATCGACACCGGGGCCACCGGCCAACACAAACACGGGATCGGGTTCTGGCTGGTCGGCTCGTGAATGGAGCAATGTGATTTGTAGTTTTAATTTTCGACCTTGGCCGGTTGTGCGGTTCTCCGGAACCTCAAAATATCCAAGAGTTACCCGGCCGTTAGTACTCTCGGTCTTGTGGACCACAAATTTTTCGTTTTGATTCTCGTCCGGATTCAAAGCTTTATTTGCCGACGATGCGGGCTCAGTGGCCACTTGCTGAGGGTTTGCACACCCTGTGATGGCGATAAATATTGCGATGGAAACCAAGCATCCGTAAGATTTCCAAACACCGTCAACTTTTTTTGACTGGGTCATCGCCCATCCCCTCAAATAATACCCGCAAACAGTTCCGCAATAGCAAATCAAATTAGCCTCATCTATTTAGTTCTAAACAAATTTTTTGTTGTTCGGTGGTTGTCGGACCTAAAAACTTTGCAAATATCGGCAGCAATCCAAACACCGGCGTTTTACACAGCCCTAAGTGTCAATTTAGCCAACACTAACGGGAGCTAGCCCGCGACTTTGGCCCGTTTTTGATTATTGGCATTGAATAAATCTCAAAATTTTGGTTTAAGGCAACTGCGGGGGCGGTTTCGTTTCAAAGGGCAGGGTATGCGCGGATTGCATGTTGTCGTTGGTGTAGCCTTGATAGCGGCGCTGTGTGGTTGCCAAGCCAACCCTGCAGCGCGCCGTGAAATCGCCATCCTCAAAGCCGAAATTTTGGATTTAGAAGACCAATACTATCGGCTCAAGTCTGAGTTTCGTACAACGACGGGTCAAGAGTCGATGACTCACCAAACCTTTCGCCAACGCGCTGCAGGTTCGGTCAACGGTGAATTAGCATGCGATGATGTCGCAATCGAAGAATCGCAATATGGTTACCCAATTGAGCGACCAGCCAGCGAATTGCCTTGGAATTCCCCAACAAATGAATCCACAACTCCTTCTCAATCGCGAGCTTCGATTTTAGAAACCGAACAACGCGATCAAGAACAACTTAATCATCTCGATCGCAATATGGAAGAAATCGATTTGCGTTCCCCTGAAAATAATGGTGGCGGCGTTGAGCCCGCGCGAACACCCTCCGCTGAACAATGGCAACGTCGCAATCGTCAAAGCCAATCGACACCGCGAACGGGCTTGATTGATGCCAATCTTGAAACGGTTAATTTTGAGTCACCCGCCAGCGAACAATCGCGAGCGAATGAACTTACGCTCATTGATGAAGCATCAGCGAACATCGTTTCCATAAATGTGGCCAGCAACATCAGTGGTGGCTATGATCGCGATGGTCGCGACGGGGATGACGGAATGTATGTTTTTGTACAGGCACTGGACCAGGCGGGACAACCCATTCCCGCCCCCGGAGCGATCTGGATAAGTCTGATCGATCCTCAATTACCGCCTGCTGAACAACGCGTCGGACTTTGGAAATTGGCTGAAATTGATGTCGCCCAAGCCAATCGAAAATACAGTGATGAGAAGCCGGGAGTCGACTTCTACTTGCCCTGGATCGACGCTCCGCCACGGCATGAAGAATTGTCACTTTACGTAAGATGGATTGGTGCCCAAGGCCAGTTCTCTGAGACGAACTTACTCGTACGCTGCCGTGTGGCAAATGCGGAATCGGATACGCTAACCCGCTCGCTTCAGGCGAAAGAGACACTTGAGTCAAACCACCAGTTATGGCGACCGGACCGGTAAAAGCACCCTAATTCGGTCGACCAGACATTTTACCCCGAATGTCACAAACGCCCGGAAAAACTGGAAAAACTCGCACGATGCAACACCTTGGCTGGCCCGCGCATCCCAAAAATCAGGAATTATTTGCTCAATTCAGAATTGGCAATTAACATAAGATACTACGGACGAAATCATGTAAGATATTGCTCGGAGGGTATTGCTCGCGAGTATCGTTTGAAGATATCTCTCGAGGTAGGGGGCACGTTCGTTCGTAATGGTCGCCAATATTAACCGCGATTGAGTCGTCGGCAGGAAATCCTCTCGGCAGTTCAAACGGCTTGATGTTAGGCGAACGAGTGGGGTATGTGTATGTCCAGATTTTCAGTCAATCTTGAGTTGCCATCTCGAAATTGCGGAGCAGGAGTTACCATGGTTAGGCGCTTGCGTGGTCCATACTTTCAAATTTTGTTGCTGGCCGTTTTTGCCAGTGTAACGGCCACAGCCTGGGGTCAAGCAGGCGGTGGTGGTGGTGGTGGTGGTGGAGGCAATGGCGGAAATGGTGGTGGCAATACCGGCGGTATCGAAATCGATGCCAACGGAGTGCTGCATCAACGCTCCTTTACCGACACCAGTGGTCAACTGGATCGACAACGTGCGATGGCCGCTCGATCGGCACTCAGTCGCGATCTGCAAACCCCCAGCAAAATGCGAATGGTTTCGCTCAATCGCCTGGAAGCGGAAATCAAACGTTTGAAGGACGAAAGTCAACCGCTGCCACCCGATATGCAGTTTCTGGCCGGATTAACTCGTATTACCCATGTCTTCTATTATCCGGAATCAAAAGACATCGTAATTGCCGGACCGGCCGAAGGATTTTACTTAAATTCCCGCAATCGTATCGTTGGTTTAAGTACTGGCGCTTCGACACTGCAATTAGAGGACTTGATTGTCGCCTTGCGAGCGTTTCAACCGGGCGGACAACGAGCTTCGTTGATTTCTTGCTCGATCGATCCGACCCAAGAAGGTTTGGCTCGAATGAAGGAAGCAGTCAAAGAAGTACAAGCTAAATTTCGTCCCGGCCTCGAACAAGAAGTAGCCGAATATTTCCGACAAGCTTTGGGCATGCAAGAGATCACGATCAAGGGTATTTCGCCCAACACGCATTTCGCTCGTGTTATGGTCGAAGCCGATTACACCATGAAGTTGATTGGAATTGGTTTACTGCAAACTCCGGTTCGCATTACCTCGTTTATCGAACGAGCAAACCCCACCACCTCTTCCAACAATGGCTTGCAACGCTGGTATTTCCAACCGAACTACGAATGCGTAAAAGTAACCACAGATGGAATGGGCATGCAACTCGATGGCAGCGGCGTAAAACTGGTTGGTGAAGATGAACGCGTCGACGAACAAGGCAACCGTAAGTCGACTGGTGGTTCAAGTCGGGCAAGTCAAGCTTTCTGCAGTTCGTTTACTAAGAATTATGACGAACTGGCTCGCCACATGCCCTTGTATGGCGAACTGCGAAATCTAGTCGATATGTCCATCGTCGCTGCGTTTATCCATCAACAAGACTACTACGGGCAATCCGGTTGGAACATGGACTTGTTCCGCAGTGAAACCGATATGCCTGTGGAAAAATTAGATGCGCCCAAACTGGTTGCTCCCGTGGTTAATTCCGTTTGGAAAAATGGATTAAACATGTGGCCGATTGGTGGTGGCGTCAACATCCAGCCTCGCGCGGCTTTGAAATCAGAAGCGATCGCCGTTGATGAATCTGGAAAAATTGGTGAAGCTCGCGATCAAAACAACAAAGTGCAAGAGTTAGCCGCCAACCAGTGGTGGTGGGATGGGGCTGAAAAATAAGCTGGCCAGTCGCAAATGCATGCTTTGTGATGCGGCTGTTTCTTAGCCTTATTCGCGGAGCAACGACCGCGGCAACCGGTTTGCCTCAAGATCAATAATATTGACATAATATTGACAACGCCCGCTAGTGCTTCTAGCGGGCGTTTTTTATTTCGTTTGGTCCAGAAACCCCTTGAGTACACTTTCGCTTTAGCAACTTGCGCACCACCAACATTTCACTTTCCAAATCCGTTACAATAATCGGAGAGTGGGAGCGGATAATCTCCGCCGTCTTTTCATCGAATCATCGAATATTGATCAAGGTGGCAACAAGCACATGTTTCCCAAAATAACTCAACGATTAGCACAATTTCTCTTAGCGATTTTGGTTTGCGCTCATGTGGCTGAAGCGGACCAACCTCGCGATTGGGCGAACTGGCGGGGACCAGAACAAAACGGCATCTCCCGAGAAAAGAACCTGCCGGAAAAATGGTCGCCCAAAGGCGAGAACTTGCTGTGGCGAAAAGCCGATTTCGGCACCCGTTGTACGCCGATCGCCATGAACGGCAAATTGTACTTCATCACCCGACACAAACCAGAAACAACGGAAGAAGGTGAACGAACCGTTTGCCTAGATGCCAAAACCGGTGAACTGATCTGGGAAAGCGTCCATAATATTTTCTTGTCCGATGCGCCCGCCGAGCGAGTTGGCTGGGCCAGCGTGGTTGGCGATCCGGAAACCGGAAACATCTATTCGTTCGGGCTCGGCTGTCTCTTCCAGTGCTTAGACGGAAACACCGGAAAAGTTATTTGGGAACGGGCGATGAGTGAAGAATTTGGAATGCTCAGCACCTATGGCGGTCGCACAAACTACCCCGTTGTTTATGAAGACATCGTTTACATTAGCGGCGTGATGACCAATTGGGGTGATCTGGCGGTGCCAGCCCATCGCATTATCGCCATGGACAAACGTAGCGGAGCAATCCTGTGGATCATGAGCACTCGGGCTCGCCCTGAAGACACAACCTACAGTACTCCCGTGTTTACAACGTTTAACGGTAACGCGGCAATGGTGTTCGGAGCGGCTGATGGCGCAATTTATGCGATACAACCGCGTACAGGAAAAGTCATTTGGAAACACGACGTATCGCAGCGGGGCTTCAATACAACGCCTCTGGTCGTAGGCAATACGGTATTCTGCGGCCACGGCGAAAAAAATCGAGCCGATACAACTATCTTGGGTGGCGTTTGGGCGATGGACGGTTCGGCCACGGGTGAAATTCCCGAAAGCCAATTGCTGTGGAAAAACTTTTCTAAAGTTGTTTCCCGCAGTGCACCACTCTATGTCGATGGCCGTGTCTATATGGTCGAAGACGGCGGATCATTGATGGTCATGGATGCTAAGTCGGGCAAAATCGTCCAAGAAAAGAAAGTTGGACGAATCATGTTTGGTTCGCTGATCTATGGCGATGGAAAAATCTATTGCGCTGAAGCAACTGGCATATTTTGGGTCTTGAAGCCAACGGAAAAAGGTGTCGAGGAAGTTTCCCGTGTCCGGCTCAACAATGAAGAAATCTTGTCATCACCCATCATTTCAAACGGTCGGATCTATTTGACCACAACCGAAGCGATTTATTGCATCGGCAATGAGAATTCGACAGTCGACGCAGATCCTATTCCGGAGCCAAAACCCGAATTGCCCGTGGATTCGGATCAACAAGTTGCCCATATTCAAATTACGCCCGCCGAAATGCTATCGGCTCCCAGTGGGAAAATTCAATATCAAGTCCGAACTTATAATTCTCGCGGCCAATTCCTAGGACTCGCAGATAACGCAAGCTTCACTGTCGAAGGTCAGGGCGATTTGACCTCGGACGGCAAACTAACCATCGGGGGCCCTGGAAAACATCACATCCTCAAAGTCACGGCCAAACTCGGCGAAATGACTTCGCTGGCCCGCGTGCGAGTTGTACCACCCCTACCTTGGAAATTCGATTTTAATGACGGACAAGTCCCCATGACTTGGATCGGTGCCGCTTACCGCCATCAACCCAAAGAATTTGAGGGCGAAAAAATGCTAGTCAAAGTAAGCACAATTCCCAAGGGAACCCGTAGCCAAAGTTGGATGGGACAAACCCACTACTCGGATTACACCATTCAAGGTGACTTCTATCCCACAACCGCTAACGATCTGAAGCCCGATATGGGCTTGATCAATCAACGGTACACTCTTGATCTCATGGGAAAAAACCAATTGCAAATACGCTCTTGGACGCCACGTTTGGAACTGCGTTTCGCTAAAACTATTCCCTACCAATGGGAACCTAATCAATGGTATACACTCAAATTCCAAAGTGAAAATCGAGCTGACCAAGTCGTGTTGCGAGGTAAAGTCTGGAAACGCGGAGAAACTGAACCTACGGAATGGTCGATCGAAGCCGCCGATAAAACGCCAAATCGCACCGGCAGTCCAGGCTTGTTCGGGAACTCAAGCGTTGCTGAAGTTTATATTGACAACATTCAAGTTGTGCCTAACAAATAGTCACGGTTACCAATCCATTTCAAATTCGCTGATCGACTTGAATTTTATTTGAACGGAGATTAACGCATGTCGCGCTTTCGTATATTTTTTCAATTGGCCATGTTGGCCACACTCATTCTGGCAAACTTAACTTCGTCAGCGTTGGCTCAAACCGGATATGACCCGACGCAAGAAGTCCGTGATGCGATCAAAGACTTAAAGGTGGGTCCCAAAGACTGTCCCCAATGGCAAGTTTCTCCCTTTAAGAACAATGTCGTACAAGCTCAAAACATCCCGTTAGAGTGGGATATCCATTCCGGCAAGAACATAGTCTGGTCAGTGGCTTTGGGTTCGGAAACCTACGGAAACCCAATCGTTGCCAATGGCAAAGTCTATGTCGGAACTAATAACGGCTCAGGTTACTTAGAACGATACCCTAGCACAACCGACCTGGGTGTCTTGCTGTGCTTCGACGAAAAAACAGGGAAATTCCTGTGGCAACACTCAAGCGAAAAATTGCCCACCGGTCGCGTTCATGATTGGCCCGATCAAGGCATCTGTTCGGCACCACTCATCGATGGCGACCGCTTATGGTTTGTCACCAGCCGTGGCGAAGTGGCTTGTCTAGATACCGAAGGCTTTTCGGATGGAGAAAATGACGGACCCTTCAAAGAAGAGACCAACGAAAACAAAGACGAAGCGGATGTTGTCTGGAAACTCAATATGATGAAGGAGCTCGGCGTCTCGCAACACAATATGTGTAGCTGCTCTGTCACCTGCGCCGGCAATTTGTTATTCGTCAATACTTCCAATGGCGTTGACGAAGGTCACGTCAACCTCCCCGCAGAATCCGCTCCAAGTTTTATGTGCCTGGATCGTACCACCGGTACAGTCTTGTGGACGGATAACTCGCCAGGCGCCAACGTTTTGCACGGTCAATGGTCGTCGCCAACTTATGCAGAATTAGGTGGAGTCGCTCAAGTTCTGTTTGGTGGCGGTGATGGCTATTTATATTCATTTGACGCCGCCGGCGAAAATGGCAAATCTAAAATGTTATGGAAGTTTGACTGCAATCCCAAGAAATCGATTTATCGACTGGGCGGAGCGGCGACACGCAACCACGTCATCGGTACGCCGGTCGTTTATGATGGCTTGGTTTACGTTGCCGTTGGCGAAGATCCCGAACATGGGGAGGGCGAAGGACATCTGTGGTGTATCGACCCGACCAAGCGGGGCGATGTCAGCCCGACTCTTGTCTTTAACGGTGCTGACCTACAAACCCCGATTGCCCATAAACGTTTACAGGCCTGTGTCGAGAAAGACGGAGATGTGGAACGAGCCAACCCAAATATGGCCGTCGTCTGGCATTACCGCGGCAACGACCCCGAAGAATTTGAATCCACCATGCACCGCTCGTGCGGCTCAGTTGCGATCAAAAACGACTTGTTGTTTATCGCTGACTTCAGTGGATTATTTCATTGCCTTAACGCTAAAACAGGCGTCGCCCTGTGGACTCACGATATGATGGCTGCCTCCTGGGCCTCGCCCCTGATCGTCAACGACCGAGTCTATATCAGTAACGAAGATGGCGCTATTTTCTGCTTTAGTGTTGCCGCAGAAAAGGAATTGCTATCAGAAAATAGCGTGGATAGTGCCGTGTTTACCACACCAATCATCGCTAATGACACCATGTTTATCGCTAATCGCAACCGAATTTATGCGATTCGCGAAGGTGCTCAGGCGGTTATCGGAGAATCGAGCGGCCAGCAAAACGACTAAAAAGAGATTGGAATTGACCGGGCCATTGAAAAATCTGACAATGTGCCCGGTCCTGTTCCAATTGTTCAAGCCCGGATGGAGTCGGTTGGTTTGAGTAGCTTTTATGTCATCGATCACTCCTTGAGACACAGTGGTGATCACCATTTTGATTTGGTTTGGTCGCTTGCGACTGCGATCCAGTCGCGCGGTCTGCAAGTTGTCGTCGGCACGAATACCAAATTGAAAGAGTCCTTACCAATTACTCCGCAACCGCACGCATTGCCATCGGCGGAACCTTGTACTCAACAGTTCTCACGGCAACTCAATATTTCACCAGAATCTGTTTTCCTTCACTCCAAATCCAATTTTTCTGTCTCGCCAGATTCCAATATTACAATCCGTCGCGTGTTTCGCGATACGATGTACCAGCCGATAAGCCAATTGGCTGGTTTGCAAAAAATGGAGAGAACCGCCTACGCAGCGGAAAAAGCTTCCCAATCAAGACTTTCTCAGATTTGGAGTCGCGCATCCGAATCTTGGCGCAACGTCCGTCGACAGCGTCAAACAGAGCGATTTGTCAAACGTTTTGCTCAAGATTGCCAACACTTCTTTCGGCCTTTCCAATTTGTCGAGGGCGACCATGTTTGCCTGGCCACAGTCTCAGAGCTGGAACTCGCCGGCCTCGCTCGATTCCTAAAACGATTCCCCGATTCCATTCATGCTCAGTGGCATTTGTGGTTTCACTTTCCACTATTGGCGGGTCGTCCGCCCGAATACCAACGCCAATCTAAACAACTGGAGCGAGTCCGCGAGTTTTTTATCTCTCAGTTGAGACACGTTCCTTGCCATCGAATTCATTTCTACTGCACCACGGATTTATTAGCCGAACAATACAACCGCATGGGCCTAGTTAAATTCCGCGGCTTGCCTTATCCGGTCAGCCCTCGATTATGGCAAACTCCATTCGCAGCGGAACGACCACCATCAAGTTGGGACAAGGGCGCTGAGCCATCGCTGGCGGAACTGCCGCCACTTTCAGAGTTTCATGAATCGCCAGCACACGACGATTTCGCCAACGCCGTCTTAGCCAGTTTGCGGACCCAATCTGGCGTTGCTCCAACTTCTTGGGATCAACCATTGCGACTTAGCTCTTTGGGGGCCGTTCGCCGCGAAAAGCAACAACAACACTACTTGCAACCACTAATCAACCAACTGTGGAGTCCCTGGCTTTCGACGGGTAAATTGCGTTTGCAGTTTCAACAACCTCGCAAACGTTGGTACTCACCGGCCAAGCTTCGTTTTCAACCGCCGAGCGACTCGCGCCCAGCAGACCTGGACGACGCCGTTAAAACTTGGCCGCATCCACTGCCTGCCGAGGGTTATCGAGACTTATTGGACCAAACCGATTGTGGACTATTGTTATATGAGGGGGCAACTTATTTCGCCCGCCGCGCCGGAATCTTTGGTGAACTTGTTTCTGTGGGCAAACCAGTCATTGTTTCTGCTGGCTCGTGGCTCCATGAACAACTCAAAGACGTCCAGTTTGCCTATCATCAGTATCTGCTGACCGAATTGTCGTCGTGCCGCACATTGTACTTAGAACAATTGGATTGGAATTCGCAAAACATTCCTTTGCCAGGTGGCGTCGTAACCTTTGGTCAACATCTCCACCCGTTTGAACTAAGCATTCCGTTGGAGCCACACGAACGCGGCGTACTGCTCAGATTTCTCTGGCATTGCCCCACAACTCCTGGCATCTATTGCCAGATACAACCGGAAGTTGAGATTCCGAAAGCCAAACCAACATCCCAGTCAGGGGGCGAACGCTGCGACGACTCCCAGTCACGGGTCGCGTCGCTTTCAGTCGAAATACCAGCGGCTACCAAAAGGAATGATGGCCCTGCTTCGATGTCGAATCGCGGTGGTACTGCGGTATTGCCAATACCTCGGCCAACAATGAAACCAGCCGAATCGGCGAGCGCGTCACTTGGCCGGACAGCGATGTTGGCACAAGTAGTTGGCCATCGCAGCGGTGGCGGAGAATCAAGTTTGTTTATTCCCGTTCCCGAACACTCGGGTCAAGTAACGCTGAGATTAACCAATGCCTTCCACGATTCTACGGCCAGTATCACCGGTCTTAACGTTCACACTCTCGCCAGCGATTGTCTCGATCGTCCCCTGGGTGTTGTTGGCGTTAGCGTTGCGAATTACGATCAATTGGCAGCAGCCGTTTCCGAATGGATGCGCCATCACGAACACTATCGCAAAACGGCGGAGGCATTTGGTCAACGCTGGCGCCAACATAATCACCCTGAGGCCGTAATCGCGGCAATGCTGAAGGTTGCTCAACAACTGGCACGCGCCGCCTAAGTACGGCTTTTGATAAATCTCCTTTGAAGGCTACTCAACGTAAACAACTCAACTTTAGGTCACGAGGATCGACACAACAATGAGCGTATTGGTAGTAGGCGGGGCAGGTTATATCGGTTCCCATATGGTCCGTTTGCTCGACAAGGCCGGTTATGACGTCGTGGTGCTGGACAACTTAACAACCGGATTTGCACCAGCCGTAACGGCCGGTGAATTTTATGTGGGTGACATGCGGGATCGGCAACTCGTGGAACAGATCATTACCAACCATCGAGTTGAGGCCGTTATGCACTTTGCCGCTTGTGCTCTGGTTGGAGAATCTGTAACTGACCCAGCCAAATACTACCAAAATAATATTGTCGCCACCCTGGAACTTATGGAGTCGATGCGGCGATTGGGCGTTCACAAAATGGTATTCTCTAGTACTTGCGCAACCTATGGCATTCCAACCAAAAGCCCGATTACCGAGGCGGAACCCCAAAAACCAGTAAACCCCTATGGCTTTACCAAATTGGCCGTCGAACAAGCACTTGCCGATTACGCCCAAGCCTATGGATTTGGATATGCCACATTGCGGTACTTTAACGCTTCAGGTGCTAGTCCCGCGGGCGATATCGGCGAAGACCATATGCCGGAAACCCACTTAATTCCGTTGGTTTTACAAGTTGCCTTGGGACAGCGCGAAAAAATAACCGTGTTTGGTGATGATTGGCCGACTCCTGATGGAACTTGTATTAGAGACTACATTCACGTCGACGATCTGGGGGCCGCTCACCTAGCAGCCTTACAACGCTTGGCACCAGGTGTCGAACTGAAGTTGAACCTGGGGACCGGGCACGGAAATAGCGTCTTAGAAGTCATCCAAGTTTGCCAAGAAATTACGGGGCGTCCGATTCCATATGATGTCGGACCACGCCGCGCTGGCGACCCACCCGCATTAGTGGCCGATGCCTCGCTCGCTCGGCATACCCTGCACTGGCGGCCTCAATACACACAAATCCGCGACATCGTCGATACCGCTTGGCGCTGGCATCTACATCATCCCAACGGTTATCGTAATCGGTAAAGTAATGCGATTGTCAGATGGACGCCATTGTCCTCAATTGCGTACCGCGCTGGCTATAAATATTTTCAAGGCGCAGATACTACCGAAATATAAATTTGGCTCTTCCAGGAATTTAGTGGTAAAAAAGATTGGTTACCCAGGAATTTTAGTGGTTGGCTGGGGGACGATCTTCAGGTTTCTCCGGTCGATTGTCCACGATTTCTGAAGCTTCCCGATCGACTCGGTGTGCCCCCCGCGAAAGTGCGTGTCGAGTCGAGTCGAGTCGAGTCGAATGCTATTTGCCAGCAACTCCCGGCAAGCAGTCGTACGCCCGCCCGAATCCGTCGTTCGTTCTTTTCGTGTTTTTCGTGGGTAAATCTTTTGGTTACCCAGGAATTTTCGTGGTTAACCGAAGACGATTCGATTGCAATAAACCAGGACAACGATTTCACTCAGGGCGTTATCTTGCAACCGACTTGAATTCTATGAGCTTCACGTTGCTCCAGTCGATCGACACCGTTGAGGACAATCGCGCTACTTTTAGTATACGGGTTTTGCATTCCCGCTGGCGTCGACCACCCACGGGGTCCAGACCACACCAAACTCTTCGACGAGAATATCTGACTTTCGCGGGGCGATTTCTATTTCCTCATAAGTTAAGGCATCGACATGCAATTTGTCGTTCAAATCGGCAACTGCTTGAGTTAGCTCCGCTTCCAATTCTTGATAACGCAAACGCAAATCTTCAACGCTTTCTTCGATCCGATCGACCTCAGCTTGCTTCGCCGAGCTGCGTCCCATATTTCGCACTGTACTCGAAGCGCGGCCCAAGTTCGTCGCGCTGATCGCTTTGCGCCCTAACAATGCGCCCAAAATCGTTTGACCCGCACTTAAGATCGACGTTAACTTTTGTTGTTTGAGCTGCGATTTTTCTCGTTCCACGCGGTCTTCAGCCCGTTGGATTTGCCGGCGCAAGTTTTGAAATTTAGGTGCGTAACGCAATCGCATTTTTTCAGTTTCGCGATCTCGTTTTTCACTGACGGCTACTTCTAATCGCACCTGAAAATCACCTTGCGATTCGCCGGCCGTGGAATATTCATTGAGATCGACACACTTGAAAATTCGCAATGGCTCAGCGCGATAAAAAAAGTCTTTGAGGTCTTTTTCCCAGCTCTTGTAATTCTTCGCTAATTGCATGGGTTTGGCAGGTTCTTCAAACGCAACGCCGTCCGGCTTTTGCGGCACGGTATAAATCCGTTCTGGTAATTTTTCAGCTCGTTCCCAAATCTCGCTAGTCTGTTCTTCGCCACCCCACAAACGCAACAGGTGATGTTCTTTCCAAGTATCAACCCCACAGTTGGCTTTGACATAACGGGCCCGCCCATGGCCATAAAGGGCGGCCCGATAAATCACTCTTTCGCCAGGAGCCACATAACGTCCGGGCTCCATGTAACGCTGGTTGACTGCAGCAGGTATCAATAACTCGGGATTAGCCGACGTGGGAGCAGCAACTGAAGTCCAAGACTCGGCCGGCGCTGTTATCGTTTCCTGCGTCAAATTAGATTGCGCAGCGGTTGTTGCTGGCGGAGCTTCGGTATTCTCAGATACTAATAACTGCAATTGTTGACGAGTTAAAGGTCCTCGCAAATAGGACATCGCCCAACGCGTTTCAAACAGCACGGGCGCGTCATCATGAACATTGTTCATGACAAAATGCCTTGCCGCCAAACCCGACAGGACTGTTTCCATTTGCCCCCGATCAAAGTATTTACCGGTTTGAGCGGCCGCACCCTCGAGACCTTCGATCACGCGCAATTTATCGCGTTCCGTTTGCAACCGACCGAGAAACCAAGTTCCCGTATTTGCCAGACCTTTGTAATCCAAATCCACTGGGTTTTGAGTAGCCAACACGACACCCAATCCATAAGCGCGAGCTTGTTTCAACAAAGTCAACATCGCCAATTTAGAAGGTGGGTTTTTAACCGGTGGAAAATAGCCAAAGACTTCGTCCATATATAAAATTGCCCGCAAACTCGACGTTCCCGCCTGGGCTCGCATCCAGCCAATCATTTCTTCCAGCAAAATCGTCACAAAAAACATCCGCTCCGCTTCCGACAAATGTGCAATCGACAAAATCGAAATGCATGGTTTCCCGTCCGCATTGTGCAGCATATTTTTCACACTGAGCGGCTCACCTTCCAGCCAACTCGAAAAGGAAGGCGAGGCCAATAAATTATTGAGTGTCATCGCCAACGCCGTGCGATCTTTTGCCGGAAAGAACGCATCGAGTTCCATGATGCCCACGCGTTGAAACGGCGGTGATTGTATCTCGCCAATCAATCGGCCTAGATCTAAATCACGACCATCTTTCCAAGCATTCTCTAAAATCCTCGATATTAAAATATGCTCACGCGATCTAATGGGATCGGCATCAACGTCGAGTAGGGCCAATAAACCCGCAGCTGTCGACGCGATCCGCTCGCGAAACAGATCACTATCATCGCGTGTTGTGGGCGGCGGCGCACTGAACGACTTGAGGATGGTCAACGGTCGGCCAGCTGTGCTCCCGGGAGTATATACTCGCAATTCCACTGACTCACGCATCCGCGCGATTCGTTCGCCATCTTGCCCCCATCGCGCCAATCCACGACGCCATTTCTCGGCCTCGCTTTTGGCAAATTCCGCCTTGTCTTGGCCTTGCCGCATCGCTTGACCTTCATCAACCCAAGGCTCAAATTCGGCCGAGGTCAGTCCGGGAAAGGTCAACAGCAAATTGGAGATATCCCCTTTGGGATCAATAACTATCGCCGGAATTCGATCCATCGCCGCTTCTTCCAACAGCGTAATACACAACCCGGTCTTGCCGCTGCCCGTCATGCCAACGACCACAGCATGGGTCGTCAAATCTTTCGAATCGTACAACAGCAATGGACCTTCGGTCGCTGGGCTATCCCAGGGCTTCTGCCGCCCCATATAAAAAACGCCCAGTTTTTCGAACTCTGCCGAAGTGATTTCCATGGTTGTCATTCCTTATCCGGTGTTCCGTACCATTGTTGTTGTTCGAAATAATCTATCAATTGTGCAGAAAATTCCTAGTAATCGGGCCATTCGCTCGACAAGTTTCGGTTGCAACCTCTGCGTTTACTTTCACCAATCAAGGTTGAGTTGTTATATTGCAGTCCACAAAGTACTAACCTAGTACTTACGTTGATACTTGCGATTTAACCGCCAAGTTGTCGGTCAGTATTTAGTTCCAAACAGTTCAGCCGTGCAACAACCATGAAAACGCTAATTAAAAATGCAACAATGGTCCTGCCCGATCAATCGTTCACGGGCCATTTATTAGTGACCGATGGCAAAATTATTGGAATTGGTGCCAGCGAGTACAGTTCCGCCGATGAGGTTGTCGATGCCAACGGTAAGTTCTTGATTCCCGGTGTGATTGATGATCAAGTCCATTTTCGCGAACCGGGGTTAACTCACAAAGAAGACTTGGCCCACGCCACGCGGGCAGCGGCCAAAGGCGGCGTCACATCTTTTTTGGAAATGCCAAATACTAATCCGACAACGACCACCGTTGCACGTTTGCATGAAAAACTGGAACTTGCAGCAAAAACCTGCATCGTCAATTACGGTTTTTATATCGGCGCTACACCACAAAATCTTGTCGAACTGCAACAAGCCCAGCGTACGCCCGGCATCAAGATCTTTATTGGTTCCAGCACTGGTGACTTGTTAGTCGACGACCAGTCGGCCTTGGAACGAATCTTTGCCGAAACCACTTTACCAATCTGTGCCCATTGTGAAGACGAAGCGACGGTGCGCGGCAATCAAGCGAAATATGCCGACAGGACCGATGTGGCTGCCCATTCGCTAGTTCGCGACGAGGTCGCCGCCGTAATCGCGACGCGACGTGCCATTGATTTGGCCACGCGACACCAACATCCTTTTCATGTACTGCACGTTTCAACCGCTGCCGAAATCGATTTGATTGCCCAAGCTCCCGACTACATTACGGCCGAAGTCTGCCCACATCATTTGTTTTTTAACGTCGATGACTACCCGCGCCTCGGTTCACTGATCAAAATGAACCCCAGTATCAAGACTCAGCGAGACAACGAGCAACTCTGGCGAGCACTGTTGGAGGGGGTGATTACCGTCATTGCCACGGATCACGCCCCACACACTTGGGAAGAAAAACAACTCCCTTACCCTCAGTGCCCTTCGGGCCTTCCCGCCGTGGAGAATTACTTGGCAATGATGCTCGATCAAGTCAATCAGGGCCGTTGCCGATTGGAACAAGTCGTGAATTGGATGTGTGCGGCTCCAGCCCGAATTTGGAACATGTCAGGTAAAGGTGAGATTAAAGAAGGGGCCGACGCGGATCTGGTTCTCGTCGATATGGAGCTGAGGCAAACTATCGACAACGCCACACAACAAACCAAGTGTCGCTGGAGTCCTTGGCACGGTCAATCATTTACCGGTTGGCCAATCAAAACGTGGGTCCACGGACAATTGGTGTTCGATTGGAACCAGAACCAACCGCAGTTTTCAACGCTTCCGGTGGGCAAAGAGATTCAATTTCGGCGTCATCCGAATTGATGATCAAGTCCCATCCACGATTGGTCCCGGCATCTATTGGTCGCAAAGTTAGCGACGAAACACCCGTGTCCGATAAATTTCATAATCGAAGGCAGGGATTTCAACGGCCAATTTCTGAGCCTGCAGACGCAACACACGTTCAAAGTAAACAAACGGATATTTGGTGTCAGGTTTCTTATTCAAGACCCATTTGTAGCTGGTTTCAATCAACGGTTCGGGAATTTCACCCGTGCGGACCTTGGCCATCAACTCCGCGATGAATTGTTTCTCTTCATCCCGGCGAGTCTTCAGCAACGCATTTATTTTCTCTTCATAGCGATCGAACCGCATCCGCACGTCTGCATCGTTAACACCGGATTGCGCACAGACCTGACTTGCTTCAAACCCCGAGGCCGTTATCAACAATCCAATCGCTACCGTCCATACGAATATCTTGATCATGTCTTCACCTCGAATAAATTCACGTCAACCAAAGCCCTGCTCAACCAAACCCTGCTCAACAAAACCCTGCTCAACCAAAGCTCTGCAAACCAACCTTTTAGAACTACAAACAGTCAGTTACCAAATCGGCAGGATGTAAACAAGGTCAACTCCAAAGCCCAAGCCAAATTGGGCCAATTTTTCATCCCTGAAAAACCAAAAACCAGCGATCAAGTGACCGCTGGTTTCAGTTGATTAAATTCGTTCAGCGGTACCCGATTAGTTTCGTGGTGGGAAACCATCGGCGATGAACGCGGCTTCGATCGCATCAATGGTCGGTACGCAAACCGCACTGAATGGACCAATCGTGAAGCCAGCACCAATCGCTCCCGGACCAAATCCGTTGGACAACCCATCCAATTCGATTAAGAATTGGGCAGGTGCACCAGCGTTAAAGAACTCAACTGGGAAGGCAAAGAAATTGTTAGACATCGCCAAGCAAATGTTGCCGCCAGCTCCATTGGCAAAGGTGGCATCGCTGATGAACTGATCTTGAATCGGATCGTTCGTAGGATCTTCACCTTGGTCGTTGAAGCCGATGTTGTTATTGGTCAACAAGGCATTCACTGTGGCATTTCCTGAGGTCGATACGTTGACACCCCGTTCAAAGTTCTGGGTGATCAAGTTATTCGACATCCGCGTTGTAACCACGCTGTCACCGCCGGCATCGATGTTGACACCATGGAAGAACGGCAGGGTATTGGCAACCAATTGTCCGTTATTGGTAATCGCGTTCGATTCCAATTCCAGGAAGACATTCGCATCGCCTACCGTGACCAAGTTAAATCCGTTCAATGGTGCATTAGTAATCGTTGAACCTTGAACTACGATGCGTGTCCGATTGTCAACACCCGCCAAGCCGTCGCCAGCTGCAAAGACGTTGAAACCATGGCCGCCCATCGTATCCATGTTTGTATTGAAGACGCCTAAGTCCACAAAAGTGTCGTCGCCGGTACCCAAAGCCACCGCACTGTTGCCACTATTGAGGATTTGCATATTACGCAAGACGATCGAGTTTACAAACAAGTTCGGGTTCGTATCGATGTTGAAGACCAACCCTGTACCCGTAGCACCAGTGATCGTTGAATCTTCCATCAAGAAGGTGAAGTTGGCATCATCAAAGACGTTCGCCAACACACCGGCGTCACCGACATTGCCAGAGTTAGTAATGGCAACGTTTCGCACAACCGCATTCATGATCGAAGCATTGCCTGAGGCATCACCAACCAAGAACCGGATCGATTCACCAGCAACGTCACCGTTGTTATCCATCACCAGCGGACCAGCGATCGTTTGATCGACAAGCACGTCGTGTGAGGCACCGCCAAAGCTACCGAACGACAAAGCCGTTGCCAACTGATTGCTGATCGCCACGTTGTCCAGTACTTGTGTTCGCAATGAAGTACCAAGGCCGCGAGCCACACTGTTGACCGCAACGCCGTTACCATCGAACAAGTTGTTGGTGATCAACACTCGTTGGACGCCTGCATTCAGCTCGATATCCAACGCTGCTCCCGCACCACCGCCGTTACCCAAGAAGCTGCTCGTGCCGCCCGCTGAGGTTCCAATCAAAGTGATGTGACTGTTGTTTGTATTGGTCCAGTCAAAGATCCGCACGCCGCCGGCCAAGTTGTTCTGGATATTCGAGTTAAGCACTCGCAAGAAACCATCACCACCGATGACGTTGATGCCAAATCCCGAGTTGCCAATCGCTTGGTGACCCAGGAAGTCCAAGAACAAACCTTCACCAGATGTATTCTTGAAATTCTCTAGCCGAACACCGTCACGCCCATTGTTATTGGTAATGTTGCTGAGGAACGTAATCCGTTCAGCATCATAGTTGACCATATGGATACCATCGCGACCGTTACTGCTGACATTATTACTGTCAAATAGGAAGATCGAATCCGGATCACAAGCGTCGGTCAACAAGATTCCGTCGAATCCGTTACCGCTAATGCTGTTGCGAGCAAATGTCCAGTCACCCGCCAAGTCATTGATAAAGACACCATGCAGAATCGCACCTGAAATCACATTGTCTTCGATGATGCCATTGGTGATCGGAGCACCCAAGGCAACCCCATCGCCGAATATTCCATGAGTCATACCGCCGGCACTGCCGTCAATGTTAAACCCGCGAACCGTATTGTCATTAGCTAACGTCACGGCAGGATTGTTGTTGCGTCCAGCGATCGTCGGACGGACTCCATCGATGTCGTTGCACAATTCAAAGAACCGGCCGTCTTGGATCGGGATCAAGTGACGAACACCATCACCCAAGAACAATTGACCGTCTTTGAGCACAATACCATTATTCATACCGCGGCTCGTGCCATCACCCTCACGAACAAAGATGATGTCTTGTTCGCCAGAGGCGTTCTGAGCATCCAGCAAAGTGGTAAAAGGTGTTTCCACGCGACCGTCACCGATCGTTACGTCGGCTGTATTGTCAACATGGAACACGTTGTAGGGAACACCCGTGTCCGGGTCGATGGCTAAGACCACATCTTGTTGAAATCGAACAATGTGATCGTTACGCAAAGTCGGTTCTAAATCGCGGCCCAACGGGGAATACTCGTTGCCCCGAGCGTTGACACCAAACAGATATCCAACTTGCAGAACACCCGTCGTATCAAAGCGATCGTCGTGGTTGACTTCGGCATTGATGATCATGCCGCGAAGAATTTGCATTCCCAACCGCACGCGACCGCCACCAAAGAATTCGATCAAATCAGAGCTGTATCCATAACCACCGATATCAATCGTGCCATTGACCATTCCCAGCGCCGTGGGTCGCATACGCAACGTAGCATCAAAACCTCGCAAGGCACTATCGATACCAGGTACCAACACGATACTGTGGTTTAAAAAGCAATTCACACCGGTCGGATCGCCTTGAGCATAGTTGGCCGTTCCCAAGGGGAAGTAGCCGTTACCTATCAAGTCCCAGCGTTTGGTCTTAATACTCGCGTTGATCGCCGCTTGTGTAAACGTATGGGCAAAGTCACCTTGTAGGTCGTCATCATAGTCGAACCAACCGCCGAGGCTCACGTCCGCTCCAGCAGCGCGAATCGACATCACTCGTTCGATACCGACGTTTCCAAAGAAACCGCCACTCTCAATTGAGTAGTGCCCTTGAATCTCGCCCAACCAACGACCATCGAGCATATCCTCGAATAGCCGATTCTTGGCGCCCAACGTCAGATACGAACCTTGATACCCCAGACCGCGGTCCGCGATATTGGATTCAATCCACATTCGTCCCGGCATGCCGATTTGGAGGTCACCCCCCGTCGGCTGGAACGAACCTTGCTCATAGACGGGCCCATTATAAGGCTGCATCATCTCCTGAGCCGAGGACACTTGTACAATGGCCGTTATAGCCAGCGTAAGCCAAATCCAACCCAATCTCATTTTCATCGATTTCTCCCGCGGCGATCAAACCCAACGGTGGTATGCTACGTGTTTTACAATTACCCAACACTCAAAGCGCATCATGCCCGCAAAAGTGGTATAGGTGGTAAACTGAATCGACACGTTAACTTCGGACTCATTAGGATTTTCGTTACGATTGGATCAATTCGTACATCTTGACAACCATTTTTACCCAAAAACAGTCTTTCTTAAGGATTTGCTAGCAATAGGAAGGGTTGCCTAAGTTCACCAGTCGCCGGATTTATACGTAGGTCAGCTTGTCCTCAAGCTGACAATCGACGACTAATTTCTGGCAACTAAAACAAAGAGAGCTTTCTATGCCGCCGCTGAGGACAGCGGTAACGTAGGTCAGCCTAGTATCTTGTATTAGCATCTTGTTTTTAGTGTTTGTCTCACTTTTAAGGAAAGAATTTTTGTAGACTAGAAAATCGCTTTCCCCCAAGGCCTTGGGGGAAAGCGGCGGGCAA